>JAFGTJ010000027.1 GCA_016934195.1 Anaerolineae bacterium
CGCAAGGCTGATCGTTTCGCCGGTTGGAGTGCCGTCTTCGTCAGCAGACTCGGCGTGCCCCTCGACCAGCACCTTGAGCGTCCGCCCAACCAATGCCTGATTGCACGCCAGACTGATCGGCTGCTGGACGCGCATCAGCAGGTCGCGGCGGTCGGCCATCACCTCGTCCTCGACCGGGTCCGGCAGGTCGGCGGACGGCGTGCCGGGTTCGTGGCTGTAGGTGAAACACCCTACCCGGTCGAACTGCATTTCCTCCACGAACGATACCAGCGTCTCGAATTCGTCGTCGGTTTCGCCGGGATACCCGACAATAAACGTCGTGCGAATCGCTAAATCCGGCATGGCGGCGCGCATGTTGCCAAGCGTGGATCGCACCCAATCCATGTTGGCCGGGCGGCGCATTCTCAGCAGGGTACGGCGGTCGGCGTGTTGCAGCGGGATATCCAGGTAGGGCACGATCTGTTCGTGCGCGGCCATCGTGTCGATCAGGCGGTCGGTCACGTAACCGGGATAGGCGTACATGATGCGCAGCCAGGGCACGTCCGGCACGGCGGCGACCAGTTGGGTGAGCAGGTCCGCCAGCCCGTCGGTGAGGCCGAGATCATGCCCGTAATCGGTGGTGTCCTGCGCGATCAGGATGATTTCCTGCACGCCGCCATCACGTAACTGGCGCGCTTCGGCCAGAATGCGGTCCACCGGGCGGCTGACGGCGGTTCCCTTGATGGCCGGGATCGTGCAGAACGCGCACGGACGGCGGCAGCCGTCCGCGATTTTCAGGTAGGCGCTCGGACCCTGGACCGCCACGCGGGGCACGCCGCGCTCATCGGTGCCGACCGCGACGGCGCTTTCGGGGAGGTGATACAGCGGTTCGGGATGCGAGCCACTGCGTCCGCGCAGCCGCCGCACGAGGTCCACGATATCCATCCAGCGCCGCGTACCGATCACGCCGTCCAACTGCGGGACCTGGGCCGGAAGGTCGCGCCCGAAACGCTGCGCCATGCACCCGGCGGCGATCAAATACTGGCCGGGGCGTTTGTGCGCGGCCAGTTCGCGCAGGGCTTCCAGGCTTTCGTCACGGGCCGGGCCGATAAATCCGCAGGTATTGACGATCAGCACTTCGGCCTGCTGCGCGTCGGTGGTGCCACGTAATCCGGCTCCGTTCAGCAGCGCGGCCATTGATTCGGAATCGACGGTATTTTTGGCGCAGCCGAGGCTGAGCAGGTAGTACGAGTCCTTGCGAGCAGGCATGAGGGGGTGTCCTGTTGATTTTCACGATGCGGATCGGCGTAAATCCGGGCAGGATCATACCAGGGATCGGGCAGTGTGTGTATACTCACCTGCGATATAGGCGTATTCGGGTCATGGGCTAAAAATATCACCACAGAGGCACAGAGGGCACAGAGTTTCTTTTTTAAGAAACTCCTTTTTTATCTCCTCCGTGTGCTCCGTGTCTCTGTGGTGAAAAAAATCTGCCCCCAAATCCGAATGCCCCGTTCGCGCACGAGGGGATAGGATTGTGATCTATTTGATGAAGGGCTTCACGTTGGGATTTTCGGCGGGCGTGTCACCGGGACCGTTTCACGCCTTCCTGTTCGCGCAAGCCATGAAAAACGGCTGGCGGCGCGCGGTTCCGGCGGCGTTTGCCCCGCTGCTGAGCGATGGACCGATCATCGTCCTGGTGCTGATCGTGCTGACGCAGATGCCGGACGGGGTACGGCGGGCGCTGCAAATCGTGGGCGGACTGTTCATCCTCTACCTGGCGCGGGAAGCCTACCGGACCTTTCGCCATCCCCCCGATGACCTGAGTTCTGACGAGGGCGCGGCCTGGGACAGTCTGCGAAAAGCCGTGATCGTCAATCTGCTGAATCCCAACCCGTACATTTTCTGGACGGTGGCGGGCGGTCCGATGCTGCTCGAAGCCTGGGAGAAAGCGTCCCATTACGGGGCGGGATTCCTGGTGGCGTTTTACGTGGCAATGATCGGCATCTTCGCGCTGCTGGCGGCGCTGTTCAGCATGGCGGGCGGATTGGGGCCGAAGGTTCGCCGGGTCATGAGCGGAGTCTCGTCGGTGGCGCTGGTGGGGTTTGGCGTGTACCAGATCGTCCAGGGTGTTGTGGGGTGATAACGGGTGTAAGCCATTGCCCTATGATCACGCCGCTTTTAGCAAGCTGCCCGACCTTATTTTGTCCGATTTTTGGCCTTGACTTTAGGGAACGATCTACATGTTAGTTTTTATCTCAACATTTGATCCCAATGACACACTTCCTGTCTCAATCGAAGAAGCACGGGAAGATTCAAGATATTGGGAAGTTGATCTAAACGAGTATAAACCAAGACTAATCCAACATTGGCAAGATGTGACGTTTTCGGAGAAGCCAGAACCATTTTTATTGAGTTGGTCGCTACCAATTCCAAAAACTGAGGGAGGGCGTACCTACTTTAATCTGGCAGATTGTATGGTTTCCTTTAGCATTTATGATTCGTTTGAAAATTTTGTTCTTTGGCATCGTTCGGTTGTTCCTAAAAAACATCGTTTGTATCTCTACCTGGAAGGATCGCTTCGAGTATTAGAAATTCAATCAACAACAACGACCGAAGAAATCTTGGACTTTATTTAAGACGGTTAACTGCATAAGCATTCACAGCGAGCCAACCAAAAACCGGGCCGCTGATGTGGCCCGGTCCGATGTATCAATATGCCCGAAACGAGGGTTACAGCAGTTCTAGAAATTCCTCGACCGTCAACTCCGCCTGCCGGATAATAGCTCGCAGTGTACCGGGTATCAGTGTTTTGTGATTTGGCACTGATACAGAGATTTTGGGTTCATCGCGTCTGAGTCTGACGTGACTGCCTTTTTGGTGCGATATGTTGAAACCGACTTTTTCCAGTGCGTTGATACACTCACGACCAGAAATGACGGGGAGTTTAGGCATACTCTGCCTCAGTCTTTTCCTCGGTGTCACCAATTTCAACCGTTTCAACCAGGAAAGGGTGCGCGGGCGGCACAGGGTCGCCGTCTTCGATCAACCCCTCGATCATCAATTCGATAGCTTCTTTGATGTTCGCTAAGGCTTCCTCTTTGGTGTCGCCCTGGCTGATACAACCTGGCAAACTGGGCACATCAACCCAATAACCACCTGTTTCATCGGGATGCAAGATAACCTGACGTGTTGGCATGGCTACGCCTCTCTCTTTTTTGGTATGCTCTCTGCCATCACCATAACATGGGCCGCGCGATCCGGTCAATCCGCCTACTCGCTGCGGATCGCCGTATCGCCGTATTCGCGCTCCTGCTGATCGGGGCGGCGCTGGTACAGCCACGTCAAATGGCCCAACCGCCCGTTGCCGTTATCCTGGTAAAGCTGCTCCGGCGTGAAGCGCCACGCCCAGTTACCCGATTCCTTGCCGGGGGTATTCATGCGCGCCGCCGCGCCGAGTCCGATCACGTCTTGCAGCGGCATCACGAACGCGCTGGCGGGCGACATCAACCCGATGCGGGCCAGCGTCCAGTTGATCTCGTGAATCTCCCGGTCCAGGTAATCAAACAGGAAATGCCGGGTGCCGTCGTCGGTTTCGTCCAGCCACCAGCCGACGGTAGTATTGTTGTCGTGCGTGCCGGTATACACGACGCTGTTCGGAGTCAGGTTGTGCGGCAGGAACAGGTTTTTGGGATCGCTCCACGCGAATTGCAGCACCTTCATACCCGGCAGGTCGAACCGGTCGCGCAGGGATTCCACGTCCTCGGTGATCACGCCCAGGTCCTCGGCGATGATGGGCAAATCGCCCAGTTCCTCGCGCACAACGGTGAAGAAATCCGCGCCCGGCCCCGGCTTCCACTCGCCGTTGATGGCCGTTTCCTCGTCGGCGGGAATTTCCCAGTAGGCGGAAAAACCCCGGAAATGGTCGATGCGGATATAGTCCACCACGCTGAGCATCTGCTGCAAACGGGCGATCCACCACTTGTAGCGCCGCGCCTTGATCCGGTCCCAGCGGTAGAGCGGGTTGCCCCAGCGCTGACCGGTCGGACTGAAGTAATCGGGCGGGACTCCGGCGATCACGGTCGGATAGCCTTTTTCATCCAGGTAAAAATCGTCGCGGTTGGCCCATACGTCGGCGCTGTCGTGCGCCACGAAGATCGGCAGGTCGCCAACAAACCGGATACCCCTGTCATTGGCGTAAGCCTTGACTTCGGACCACTGGCGGGCGAATACCCACTGGCGGAAGCGCTGTTCCTGAATGGCGCGGGCATGTTTTCCGCGCGCCGCATCGAGCGCCGCCGGATCGCGCAGCGCTTCGTCTTCCGGCCACTCGGTCCAGGGAACGAGGTTGTAGCTGCGCTTGAGGGCGGCGAACAACACGAAATCGTCCAGCCAGCCCGCGTTGGCCGCGCACCAGACCTCGAAGTCGGCGCGCTGCGGGACGGTTCCGCTGGCGGTGAAGCGCTCGAAGGCCAGCGCGAGTTTCTGTTCCTTGTAGTCGATCACCGGGCCGTAGTCCACGCGATCCGCCGGGAAATCGGGCACACCGGCCAGATCATCGGCGGTCAGCCATTTGTCCTCGACCAGCTTGTCCAGGCTGATCAGGTTGGCGTTCCCGGCAAAGGCCGAGAGCGACTGGTAGGGCGAATCGGCGTAGCCGGTCGGCGTGAGCGGGAGCACCTGCCAGATCGTCTGGCCCTGCTGTTCGAGCCAGTCCGCGAAGCGGTAGGCCCAGTCGCCCAGGTCGCCGATGCCGTAGCGTCCCGGTAGCGAGGTCGGATGCAGCAGCACGCCGCTGCAACGGGGAAGGAGAGTCATGATCAATACCCTTTTGGTGTTGGTCTAAATCCAGTTTGTGGTGTCTATTGTAGCGGGTCGAGGGCGGGAGGGGTAGTAGCATATATATCCATCTACGGTCAACGACATTTCATCCTTTGATGTATAATTACTCTATCCAAAGTGATTGACAACCCTATGACGTTGATTATAGACTAGGGCTATGATTAACGTCGGGAGGCAGCCGCTATGCCGTCTAGCCCTAAACCTCAGATTTTTATTAGTTACAGTCACGAAGATTCAAAATTTATCGATAGATTAGTCAATGATCTAGAGATTCTGGGCGCAAACATTTGGGTTGATAAAAACATCCGAGCCGGGATACCTTGGGGCAATGCGATTCAGCAAGGATTAGACACTTCTGAGGTTATGCTCCTGGTTATATCGCCAGACTCAATGAATTCCCCCAATGTGGAACGCGAATGGCAATACTTTTTAGTTAACGATAAATCGATTATTCCAATTTGTTTGAAACATGCTAAGATGCATTTTCAGTTAGCAAATCTACAACACATTAATTTTTGTGATCAACCTTATGAACAGGCTTTTAAGCAACTCAAAGAGTCACTAGCAACTCAGAATGTTCCCCTTAAACCGTTTCTTAAACCAGTGGCTATGGCTTCGCTCGATAATCCAATGGTGTGCCAAACTGTCACCATAGTAATCGCATTGCTCATTCTGACTCTGGCAATCCTCCTTGTTGGTTGGAATCTTGTGAGGGATGACGAGAATAAACCTACCCAAACGTACTCCATGCTTCCGCCATCTAACACGCCCACTACAATCCATACACTCACGCCGATATCGACACCTACCAATACGCTCACTGTTACCTATACTCCTACGCCGATATTTACACACACTAATACATCCACTGTAACCTATACACCCACGCCGATTCCCACCGTTCCTACCGACACACCCACGCCATCCACTGCATGGATCAGCATCGACACGGCTGACGCGCAGGTCACGGGCCGCGTAGGACCGGCTGAATTCTGCAATGGCGATTACAAAGTAGCCCTTTACGCAGTTGATGAGGGCCTGTATATGTGGGTTGCACAGCCACCTGCAACCATAGGAAACCAAAACATCGAGATCAAACCTAATTGTACCTGGGAGTCTCCCACAAAGCCTTGGTATATGTTGGCCGCCCATCTGGTCAATGACACTTATACAATTGAAACCATTGTCAATAAGTTAGGCTGCCCACCACTTGATCCTCTCACCAATCCCCAGGTCCTGGCAGCGTCTTGCTTCTCTCAACCCGACTGATCGTAAGCAGTCAGTTCGTCCAGTTCATTTTTAGAGAAAGAAGGATTCTGCTATGAAACGAGTCGTGTTCGTTTTGGCTCTCATCATGGGGCTGGCAATCGCCGCTGCACCCCTCAGCGCCTATCAATCCAACGGGCGGACCATCCAATTTGCAGGGCGCGAATGGTCCGTTAAGGCGGCTCCGTCCTGGGGACCGGGACCGAACGCCTGGTCCGATTCGCAAGAGAGCGTATGGGTAGACGAAGCCGGTAAACTCCACCTCAAAATTCGCAACATCAATGGCGTGTGGCACAGCGCAGAGGTGGTTTCGGTTGATCCCGCCACTTACGGACTATACCGGTTTTATGTCGAGACTCCGATGCATAACCTGGATATGAACGTCATTCTGGGCTTGTTCCTGTACGAGGATGACGGCAAAGAGATCGATATCGAGGTCGCGCGTTGGGGACAAGCGGCTGGCCCCAACGCGCAGTATGTTGTACAGCCCTATGATCGGGATGGGCACCGCGAGCAATATCTGCTCGATTGGCAGGGACCGGCCATCTTTGAATTCGACTGGCAGCCTGATACTATTCGTTTCAGGAACTTGCCAGGGTCCGATCCGGCCACGCAGTTTGTGATCCGCGAATGGACGTTTAACCAGCCCGGTGTCCCATCGCCTACCCCCGATATCCATATTCACATGAATCTCTGGCTGCTCAATCCGCCCACCGTCCCGGCAAATGGACAGGACATTGAGGTTGTGATCGCTAACCTGGAAGCACCCGGTGGATCGACAAACTGCGATCTGACAAGCGTGTACGCCACGTTAGATCAGGTCCAGGCAGGGCTGGATGCAGGTAATCAGCAGCAAGTGCAGGCGGCCATTGCCCTGGCACATGCTGAACTTGACGCTTTGAGCGGCTGTTCAGGCACGCCCCCCCTGCCGACTGTTGTGCCGCCGCCGACCCCGGCTCCGCTACCAACCAACACACCGGTGCCGCCCCCGCCATCAGACCTGCCTATCGTCATCACCAACGCGACGGACAGTATGGTTTACGGACAGGTCAGCGCCGCGTATTGCAGCGCCGATTACAAAATTGCGCTGTATGGCAAAACAGATATCTGGTACGTGCAGCCCTTTGCCGATGGGCGACGCAATATCTCAATTGACACGGCCACCTGTACCTGGCAATCGGGAACACATCCCTGGGATCAAGTAGCCGCGCATGTGGTTCCCGCCAATTTTGACATTCCCACTACGTCACTGGCTGGAAGTTGCCCCGCATTGAGCGGTGCCCTGGGCTATTATTGCTATCCGTAACCGAAACGGTACAATAATCTACCAATACAATTCAGCGCCGCCTGGACCACATAGTCAGGCGGCGCGTTTTAACCCACCAAATACATTTAGGCGAGGAATCCGTATGACTCCCAAGCACGATCCTGATCATGATTTCGATCACACCGCCCTGGCCCTCGGTCACGCCCCGCTGAGACTCGCGGACGTGGTGCGCGTGGCGCGGGAGAATGTCCCCGTCACGCCGCTGCCTGATCACGCGCCGGACGGTCCCGATCACGCCGAACTCGCTGCCCGTTTCGCCCGTATCGAGGCCAGCGCCGCGTGGGTCCAGCACACCATCGACGAGATCGAAGCCGCCGACCGCGAAGGCCGCGATCCGCTGGCGATCTACGGGGTGAATACAGGCTTTGGCGATAACGCGGGCCGGTCGGCGCTGCGCCACGCGGACGAGGCCCGTTTGCTGACGCGCAATTTAATCGTGAGCCACACCGTCGGCGTGGGCGACCGCCTGCCGCCGGATGCCGTGCGCGCGTCGATGCTGATCCGCGCCAATACGCTGGCGCAGGGCTACAGCGGTGTGCGCCGCGAGGTAATCAATACCCTGGTGGCAATGCTCAACCGGGGCGTGCTGCCGGTCATGCCCGCCCAGGGATCGCTCGGCGCGTCCGGCGACCTGGCTCCGCTGGCCCATTTAGCGCTGGTGATCAGCGCGCCGCTACCGGGCGAACCACCGCATCCCGGCGCGAACGGGCAAGCGGTTTACCAGGGCAAGGTGATGGACGGCGCGGCGGCGATGCAGGCTGCCGGGATTGCGCGTATTGTATTGGGGGCCAAAGAGGGCGTCGCGCTGGTCAACGGCACGGCGGTCAGCGCGGGGATCGGGGTCCTGGCGTGGCAGGACGCTTTCCAGACGCTCACCGCCTCGGAGATCGTATTGGCAATGTCGTTGGAGGCGCTGAGCGGCTTCCGCGATGCGTATCTGCCGCACTCGCACGCCATCCGGGGCCATCACGGGCAAATGCGGGTCGCCGTTTTTATGGAGCACCTGCTGCAAGGCAGTTCGCTGGTGCGCGGGGATGCTCACACCGATCTCGATCCCGGCGAAGGTCCGCCCCAGGACCCCTACAGCCTGCGGGTCGCGCCGACCGTGCTGGGCGCGGTGCTGGATACGCTGTCACACGTTCATACCGTGCTGGCGCGCGAGATCAACGCCGTGACCGACAACCCGCTGATCTTCACCGATTCCGAGGGGCCGCTGCACCTGCCGCGCCGGATCAAGGTCGTGTCGGGCGGGAATTTTCACGGTGCGCCGGTCGGCTACGCGCTGGATTTTCTCAAGATCGTCATGACCGATCTCGGCAGCATCGCGGAACGGCGCATCTTCACGCTGACCGATGGACGGCTCAGCCGGGGCCTGCCGCCGTTCCTGATCCGCGACTCCGCCGGGCAAGAGGGACTCAATAACGGGCTGATGATGGCCCAATACACGGCGGCGGCGCTGGTCAGCGAAAACAAGACGCTGGCCCATCCCGCCAGCGTGGACAGCATTCCGAGCAGCGCCAACCGCGAGGATCACGTCAGCATGAGCACCATCGCCGCGCGCCACGCCGCCCAGATCGTCGCCAATACGCAGGTCGTGATCGCGCTGGAACTGCTGTGTGCGTGGCAGGCGCTCGAACTCCGGCTGCACCAGGACCCCGATATCCGGTTAGGCGTTGGGGCGCGGGCGGTGATGGACTATTTGCGTTCGGTCGAGATCGCGCCGGGGGTTCCCATGCGCCGCATCACGCGGGACGTGGTGCTGTGGCCCTACATCGACCGGCTGACCGACGTGATCCGGTCCGGCGCGCTGCTGGACGTGGTACATACGGCGCTGAAAGAGTTGGACAACCAGAACGCAGATTGACTTCACTTGCCGTCAATTACCGTCAGTTGCCGTCAGTTGCCGTCA
>JAFGTJ010000261.1 GCA_016934195.1 Anaerolineae bacterium
GGAGAGGGGACTTGACGCGGCGACGGTTTCCCCCTCTCCATAGCGCCGACCGGAGGTCGGCAGCGTCATGGAGAGGGGGCCAGGGGGTGAGGCTAACCGGGCGACGATCACCAGCAAAAATGTCAGTTTCCCCCTTAACTTAATGCCTATGGGGCCAGGGGTGAGGCGTATTTTGGAATAGAAAGACACGAACACATGGCAGCATTACACGATCACAAAAAAAATCCCATCCGTATCGGCATCTGGGGTACGCCGCGCGCCGGGAAAACGACCTACCTGGCGATGCTCTACCACACCCTGCTGTCGGACCCCGATCACTGGGACGTGCAGGCCGGAGATATGCTCGCCGGGGAAACGCAGGCTGGGGACGCGGAAAGCAGCGGGAAATCTGAGGCGGAGCAGGCGCAGAAATTTGTCGAGCAGGCGTTCCGCGATATCTTCACGGGCCGCACGTTCCCCGAAAAAACGGTCGAAACGCGCTATTACAACTACACCGTGCAGGACAAGCGCGGCCCAACCCCCGGCGGCGAGCCGAAAATGATGGTCCTGGAATTTCAGGACGCGCCGGGTGAACTGTACGAAGCCTACTATCACCGCGACAAGCGGCAGCAGCCCGGTATCGCGGTGGCGCAGCGCGAAACCGGTCCGCAGATGGCCGACCGCACGCCGCAAGACCTGTTTGATTACCTCAAAGCGTGTAACGGCCTGCTGCTGTTCATCGATCCGGCCTGGGGCGAACAGACCCGCGATCAGCAGAATTACGGGCAGTTGCTCTACCAGTTGTTCGAGGACCTGCGGGCGCACCGTCGCAAGGAAAATACGCCCCCGCCCAAAGTGGCGCTGTGTCTGGTCAAGGTGGACGGCGCGGACGAGTTGTGGAATCAGCGCAACGTGGACGAAGGTCCGCGCGCCTGCTACCGGCACAGGCCGCCCGGTTCGATACCGGAACCGGCCCCGGACGACTGCGCCGATTGCCCGATCCTGAACCATGTCGGCTGGCAGTTCATGGTGAACCAGCTTCCCGGCCTGATCCCCAAAGAGCGCGTGAAATGTTTCACCGTCTCGTCGATTGGCCGTATCGTGCCGGGCGAGGATGAGGGGGAATGGCTGTCGAACGTCGGCATGGGGCATTTGTGGCAGCGTCCGCTGACGCCCACGCCGCGCCAGTTGAAGACCCTGCCCAATTACCTGCCGGGTATGGACCTCTCGAATCTCAAGATCGAGAACACGTCCGGCACGGCCACCTTTGAGCCGCGCTCGATCTGCGACGTGGACAAGATTAAGCCGTATAACCTGCTGGCCCCGATTCTGTGGCTGCTGGAGCAGGATTGAGGAGTAGTTATAATATGACGGTTCCTGACTCCGCTGATTCCGCCGATTTCGCAAACCTGACACGCGGTTTTACGCTCACCGGCACGATCCGCGAGGACGTGCCCGCGTTTTTGCGCCATCATGACTGCGCGCCTATCGCCGCTCACTGCGCGGACGTGGCCGCCGAAGCGCGGCGCGTTGCAGCGCGGACCGGGACCGATCCCGATCAGGCCGAGATCGCGGGCTGGCTGCACGATGTCAGCGCGGTGATCCCGTCGCCAGAACGCGCGGGCGCGGCGCGGCGCTGGGGTGTGGAAGTTTTGCCGGAAGAGGACATTTTCCCGATGATCCTGCACCAGAAACTCTCGGTGGTGCTGGCGCGCGAGATTTTCGGCGTGACGGATACGGCGGTCCTGAGCGCGGTGGGCTGCCATACCACGCTGAAGGCGGGCGCGAGTCGGCTGGATAAAGTGGTATTCGTGGCGGACAAAATCGCCTGGGACCAGTCCGGCGATCCGCCCTATTTGCCGGAATTGCGCGCCGCGTTGGATCAACCGGGTGATCGGGCGCTCGATCACGCGGCGCTGGTCTATGTGCGTCACCTGTGGGATCAGCGCGAGACGCTGCGGGTGGTGCATCCCTGGCTGCGCGCCGCGTATGAGGAGTTGTCGGGGCGGCTGGAAGGCGAGTAAAATAGAGGTAGGGGCGTTGCTTGCTGCGCCCTAGACGTATGGTAACTTGAGTGGTGAGTGTGATCTATGGGCGCTTTGGTGATTTCGGATGATCTGGCGGAACGTTTGCAAGCTCTCGCCCAACGCGAGAATCGCTCCGTTGACGCGGTGTTGTCCGATTTGCTGGATCAGTATGACAGGACGGACCCGTTAACCGACCCGCTCGACGCAATGGACGGCATGTTTGGCGATGATGTGACCGATCTGTCGGTGACGGTTCGCTCGACGATGGAAGCATTTTATCGGGATAAATATGGCCGTTCTGATTGATACCAGCGTCCTGGTTGCGTTTGCGTTTCAGCGGGATGCTCATCATGAGCAAGCGAGCCGCGCCCTGCAAAATCTGCGTCAGCAGGTGCGAATTGTTGCTGCCCCCGTGTTGAACGAATTGTTTTATGTAACGATGGTGCGTATCAATTATCCGAGCGCGGTTCAAGTTTTCGCCAGGACATGGACGGCATTTCAGATACAACCGCTGCTTGATAGTGATATGGCTCGAATGCAGGCGATTATGCTGCAATATCAAGATGCCGCGTTTGATTTCGCCGATGTTGCAATTATGGCCCTGGCGGAGCGCTTGAATATCACACAAGTTTATACTTTTGATCGGCGTGATTTCTCAATTTTTCGCCCCCGGCATTGTGATTACCTGGAATTGCTTCCACTCATTAGCGATTAGGCCCCATTCCCCACCTGCACCGACTCGACCATCATAAACCGGCTGAAACCCACTTTCTCCGCGACTCCCTGCGATCCCCGGTTGGTGCTGACGTGCCGGTACACCATGATCCCCGCGCCGGTCTGGATGATGTGCGCGCATACCGCCGATACCACCGCCGCGCCGAGTCCCTGGTGGCGGTAGGCCGGATCGGTCAGCACGCCCACATCCACGAATCCGCGCCACAGGTAAGTGCTGGCCCCGGCCACGATCCGATCCCCGTCCAATACACCGAACGCGCCCGCCTGCTCGATGCTGATATCGGATTCGGCGCGTTCGTCGGGCGTGCAGTGGTCCTGAAAGACATCGAACGCGACCTGATCCGCCGGAGTCAGGGCGCGCACGGTGTAACGGTCGTCCGGCA
>JAFGTJ010000262.1 GCA_016934195.1 Anaerolineae bacterium
CAAGCGGAGAAAGGGGAGGCGGTTCACTCAAGTCCCTCTCCGCTTGCGGGGAGGGATTTAGGGAGGGGCTAATCAGCTTTCCATACACGTTCTAAGGATTTTTACGATGGGCGTGTAGGGGCAATTCATGAATTGCCCCTACGGAAAACGCACTATGCTCTATGATCCGATCAGCACCGCCGCGCCCTCAAAGATCGGCTTGGCAATGATCGACCACACCAGACCCATTTCCGCCGTGTCGCTGTTGGTCAGCAGCACTAACCCCAGGCCCAGGTCCCGATTCAGCACCATGCTGGTCGAAACACCGTCATCGCCGCCGCTGTGCTCGGCGGTCCCGTCCTCCGGCGATACCACCCAGAACCAGCCCTGATCGGAACTGACCGCCGGGAACTGTACCCGCAGCATGTCGTCCACCGTCGCCGGTTGCAGGATGCGCGCGCCGTCGAATTCGCCGCCGCTCAGGATCGCGGCCATAAACCGGGCCATATCATTCACGCTGGACCTGATCTGACCGTCCGGCCAGGTCGGATACCCGTAATGGTCCAGAGGAATCGTGCCGGATACATACGGGACCGCGATCAGACCGGGGTCGGCGAAATCGGCCAGATGCCAGTGGGTGTTGGTCATCCCCAGCGGGCCGAACAGGTGCGCGTCGGCGTAATCGTCCAGCGGCGTTCCGGTCAACATCTCGACCATGTACCCGGCCAGGGCCGCGCCGACATTGCTGTAAACCGCCGCTTCACCGGGCATCCGGTCGGCGTAATTGGCGTCCGCGTCGTACCACTCGCCCCCAGCCACGAGGTAGCCAGCCAGGAAATCACCGAGCGCGATGGGCGAATCGCCGGGGGTGTACACGCCGAGGTAGTATTCCCAGTTGTCCAGCAGGCCGGAGGTGTGGGTCGCGAGGTGGCGCAGCGTGATCAACTCGCCGTCAACATGGGGATTATCGACCTCAAACGGCAGCCAATCATTGACCGGGGCATCGAGATCAATCCCCGCCGCTTCCCAGACCTGCATGAGCGCCGTCCCGGTAAACACTTTGGTGATCGAGGCCAGCATAAACGGCGTGTCCGCTGTGACCGGAATCCCCGCTTCGACGTTGGCGAAGCCGTAGCCCTTGCTCCAGATCACGCCATCTCGCCCCACAACGGCGACCGCCATACCGGGCAGGCTGGTGGTCTGGGCGAACACCTCATCGACCAGGGTTTCCAGGTCGGCCCGCGAGGACACGGTATCAATCGAGAGGTCGAAGTCTGGCAGGGTGCAGACTTCCGCCAGCGTCTCGACCGGCTCGGCCTCGGCGAATACCTCGTCGCCCTGCCAGATGATCAGGATGTCCGCGTCTTCGTCCAATTCCAGTGTCAAGATCGGCGTGCCGTCTTCCAGCAGGTTGTCGCCGTCCAGTTCCAGTTCCATCATGGGCTGGCACTCGTCCAAACCGGGCATCATCACGTCAACCTGATCACCGTCGATATTCAGCACCATCAGCATGTCTTCGATGAACCACACCCCGTCATACTTCGGGTCATCCTGCGCTAAACCGGGGGCGACCGGTCCCAGGCTCAGCGCCAGCACGATTACCAACACGCCACACATCACACCACGTTTCATTGGGAAATCCCTCCCACTATGCAGAAAAAAACAAACCACAATCCCCTATACGTTTTTTCTGCGCGGGAGTTGTTGACCCGTTCATTCCACCGTGAACACAAACGTCTTGCTGACTGGCTCGCGCGCCAGACTGAGCGCCGCGCCCGCGTGCCGCACGAAGTCCAGCCCGCTGACCGTGACCTTAACGGTCCACGTCCCCGGCGCTAGGGCCACGTTCGCGCCGTAGTGGAAGCCGTACACGGGCGAGATCACCGGGGAAGCCGTGACCTCTAACGTTGTGCCGCCGGACTGTGCATCGGACTGTGCATCGGACTGTGCCTCAGCCTGCGCGAAATGCAGCGTCACGTCCGCGCCGGGTAATTTTTCCTCGTAATTCACGGCATGATCGGTCACATCCACCACAAAATACCGGGCGTTCTCGCCCACACCGGACGGCACATCCGGCGACCCTGTGGAGTCGCTGCCGGTCACGTCGTACAGCGGGACCGGATCGCCCATGCTCACCGAGACGTGCAGCCCCTTGTCGATCCAATCGCCGACCGGCTGCAAACCCGCGTCCTTGCCGACCACGTTCCCGGCAGCGTCCAGCGTAAACGTGCCTTCCCATATGACCGGCGTTAACCAGACATTCTGCGCGCCCGCCTGCCGGAGCGCCTGCACCGGGCTGATCGTGACGGTCCAGGCGTAGGTCGTGTCCGGCGGGACCAGATAATTATCGCCGAAGTGGTAGCCGTGTCCCGGCGCGTACATGGCGGGCGCGGCGGCTTCGAGCACCATCGCGCCGGAGTCGGCGTTCCGCAGGACCAACTCGACCGAAACCGGCAGGCGTTCACCCAGGGCCAGCCGCGCGTCGTTCACATCGATGGTGATGTGTTTCAGGTCGGTTTCGGTTGTATTGCCGCCGCACAGTTCCAGGCCGCCGTCATCGCCAATCTGGTACAACGTCGCCCCGGCGCTGACGTTAAAAATGAGCTGCATGTCGTCCTGCACGGCGGTGATCAGCCCGACTCCGTGCGAATGGGCGGCCACCGGGAACGCGGCGCAGTTGCAGTCGTTGCAGTTGTCACCGGGCCGGTAGGTGATCAGCGCCACGATGAAAACGGGTGCGAGTATCAGCGCGAAAATCAGCGGGTAGATCAACAGGTTTTTGTTCTGCATGGCACGTCCAAATCACAAACAGCGGCACATAGCGCAGATTATACCGGCTCCGGGGACGAGTTGGCAGGCGTTGGCTCCGCGCCCTTTTCGATTTTTGTGATTGGTGATTGGTGATTG
>JAFGTJ010000263.1 GCA_016934195.1 Anaerolineae bacterium
CTCTGTGTCCTCTGTGTCCACTGTGTCTCTGTGGTGCATTTTTTGCCCCACTATCCGAATATATCCACGCCGCCCGGTTCGCTGTTATTCCCGCTGCCAGTCTAACCGGACCTTGAGCCGTTCAATCACGTTGAAAATGATCGGACAGCGATCCACGCCGCGCAGAATGTCGTCAATCAGCCAGCGGAAATCGGGCGTCAGGGCGGGATAGGCGCGGCACGCCTGCGGGCGGCCCGCGTAGACCGCACACCGGGAACCGGCCAACATCGGGCAGGGCGAACCGGCGAAGGTGGCCCATTCTTTCCAGCGCGGCCCGGCCCGGTGATCCACGTAGCGGGCGATCACCTGTTTCGGCGGCACATGCAGCGCGTCGGCCAGCGGCGCGATATCGTCCGGTATCAGGCCAACCGGCAGCGACCGGCAGCAGTTGGCGCAGGACGTGCAGTTAATGTGTGGCGTCACGCTGGCAGCGATGGCGTCTACCAGCGCGTCCAGTTCGGTGTCGGCGCGACCTTCGCGGTCCCACATGATGTCGATATAGTAACCAAAAGCCAGAGTGTCATCACGCTGCCGGGCCGCCTGCGCCGCGATGGTTTCCAGGTCGGTAATCAGCGGGGGCATATCGCTCAGGCGTGATGTGTTCAGGCGTTGGAATCATCCGGCGGGACCTGCGGCGCTTCGGTTGTGGCCCGTTCCGCCCGCTTTTGCAGCGAATCCAGTATTTCGGTAAAGACATCGCTCAAAAACTGCGTCAGTTCGTCCGATTCTTCCAGTTCTTCCTTCGCGACCTGCCGCATGGTGGCGATGAACGTCTCGCGGTTGATGATGCCCTGCTGGATCAACAGCCGGGCCAGCGCTTTAGCCAGCACGAAACCATCCACGCCGCGCGCGCCCAGGCTTGCCAGCCCGCCGAACAGGTCGCCAAAAATTTCCTGGGTGGTCCTGATATCGCTGATGTCGCTGATGTCGTCTTGTTGCACGCCATTCTCTCCTGATGGGTGAGTCGTTTCGCGTTTGTTGCTAAACGTTTATTGTCTAATGGTGCCCAGTACACTAGAATACCAACGACAGCGGTGTTTACCAAACTCGCGTAACAGCGCTGCGACTCATCCAGGGGGGAGATCATGAACCAACGAACGCAGATAATACGCGACGTGCTGCGCGGCGCGGGACGGCTGCTGCTGCGCCTGCTGACGCGCACCACCGTCACGGGCCGCGAATACCTGGATACGCCCGGCCCGGTGATCTACGCGGGCAACCACACCTCGACCTTTGACGCCGTGCTGCTGCTGATCCTGATGCCGCGTGATACGCTGCTGGTTGGTCCCGGCGATTTCCGGCTGTTGTGGCCGGGGGAATTCGTGGTCCGGCACGCGGGACTGGTCCGCATGAATCGCGGCGCAGTGGACCGGGCGGGCCTCAAGCTGCTGACAGCGCACCGCAAGGACGGTGGGCGGTTGGGCATGTTTCCCGACGGGGGGACCTGGGAAAAACCTATCGACGACGTGAAATCGGGGGTAGCCTATCTCTCGCACGCGACCGGCGCGCAGATCGTGCCGATGGGCTACGGCGGGATGTACCAGGTGTGGCGGCGGATATTGACGCTGCGTTTCCCGCGTTTGACCGTCACCATTGGGCCGCCGCTGCCGCCGGTCGAAGTTTCACCGGACCGCAAGCGCCGCCAGGACGATTTACAGGCCGTTTCGGTGGACCTGATGCGGCGTATTTATGACCTGCTGCCGCCGGATACCCAGGCGCATTACGACCGGCAGGCGCGGTTACGGTTCAGCGGGCAGTTGGTGTACGCGCCCAATACGCTCCCGCCGCCGGAGGTATCATTCGATGCTCTGGCGGAACTGATCCTCAAGCCGAACCTGTTCAGCCCGCTGGTGCATAACGCCCGGCTCCCGGTGCGGCCCCTGTATCATTATGGGCGGTTGGTCGCGCCGGAGCAGATGCGGATCACCGCCGCCGCGCTGCTGGACGCCTTCGCGGGCGATTTCGCGGGCTTCCTGGAATACCGGCTCGGTGATACCAAAGCCGCCGCGATCCGCGAATCGTTAACTGCCATCCGGGACGCAATGGACACCGCCGCCGCGCATCACCTGCGCGTGATGTTCGTGCCGCAGGTGAAAGATACGGGCCGCGCGTAACGGCGTAGGGACAGGGCGCGCGCGAACCGCAGGTTCGACAGTAGCGCCCCTACGTGCCGGTGTTCGCCGGAGTATCCGCCTCCACCGAATCACCGGGGTAGGCGTGGGCGCTGGTCGGTAGCTGTGCAATGATCTGTTCAGCCTCGGCCATTGTATTGACCACCCGCAGCGTCCCGGCCACGCCTGGCAGCAGGCGGTTGGCGATATGGATCAGGGTTTCGGTGAACGCATCAATACCAACAAACACCGTGATTCCCTGGTTGGGCGGTTTCCGGCGGGCGGCATACCGCGCGCCGCTGAACAGGCGCGTAGGGGGAAGGCGGCTGCGCGTGCCGTCCGCGATGATGTGGACGGTATGTGGCACCGTGTCCAGGTGATCGGCAGCCTGGTCTACCAGCCGGAAGTAATCGTCCAGCGACCACTGCCCCTCAAAGCGTTCGAGCAGGACCGTTTTTTCTTCGTTGATCCATTCAATAGTAATAGGCATGGGTAGAATCCTCGAAGTCCGACGTTGATAATTGTATCATATACCAGAAAAGAACCTTCCGGCAACTCGATCCACGATAGGACCATCGTACTAAGCCTTTCGTGCCGGAAATGGGTCGCTCTAACCTGAAACCAACCCTTCCGCATTGGACAATTAGGGAGTGTTGGAATATAGTGGGATAAGATTGTGGGAAAACCGATGCCATCTTCAACCAGGACCAACCAGCGGCGCACCCGACGCCGTACTGAGCGCGACCGGCGCGGGTTGCGAGAAACCGGGCATGAAACCGACAGCCGGAACCATGTCCGCCCATTAGAACCGGAATCCGGCGACGCGCCGCAGCGCCCCCGGCGCATGATGCCGCGCTCGCAGACACAAGCCCAGGCGCGATCTCAGCCGCTTGTTGGCAGCGCCAGCAGCAGCCGCGTGACGCCGCGTCGTTCGACTGGCCGCGCGCGGAGAAGCGCCCAGGTCCAGCGTCCCCGGTCCCGGACCCGGCGGCGGACCATTAACCCAACGCGCCTGTTAAGTTGGCGGGCGGTATCGGGCATGATCGTCGTCGGGCTGACGGCGGTGTTATACCTGTTCCTGACGCTGGATGAATTTTACGTCAGCGCGGTCGCCATCGGCGGCGAACGCTATATGACGCGCGAAGAAATTTTCCGCTTTAGTGACGTGGCGCAGCGCCATATTTTCTGGGTAGACCCGGCAAAAGTGGCGGCGCGGCTGGAAACGGTGCCTAATATCGCTGACGCACAGGTGTACGTCGGCTGGCCGCCGGATATGGTCCAGATCATCGTCACCGAGCGCGAACCGGCCCTGATCTGGGAACAGGGCGTGCGCGTGTGGGTGGACGTCAACGGGATCGTGATGAAGCAGCGTGAAGACCAGCCGGACCTGCTGCGGATCGTGGTGCCCAACGCCGGGGAACCTATCACGGTGGGGGCGCGCATCCCACAGAACATCATCACCGGGGCGCTGTATATGCGGTCCCGGCATCCCAACGTGGACGTTTTGCTGTATGATTCGCTTAAGGGACTGGGCTATCACGATGGGCGCGGCTGGACGGTCTGGTTCGGCAGCGGCGCGGATATGGAAACCAAGCTGTTGACCTATAACGCGCTGGTATCGGCCTTTTACGATAAGGTCCAGTTTGGCGAGGTCGTGATGAGCGACCCGGACCGGCCTTATTATACGGTCCTGTGGCGCAAACAATAGAGAGTTGTTGGTTATTAGTTGTTGGTGGTTGGTTCGCATGGGAGCACGTTAGGGACAGGCTCATCAATTGGCGGGCACACATACCTGTCAATCATTTGGAAACTGGCAGTTAACGCTTTTACCAAAAACTAGCCACTAACAACTATTCACTACAGGCGAAAACATGGGTGATCTGGTCGTAGGGATTGACATCGGTACCACCAAAGTGTGTACCATCGTGGGCGAAGTCCGCGAACAGGACGTATACGTGCTTGGCGTGGGGATCGAGCCGTCGCACGGGATGCGCAAGGGGATCGTGATCGACGTGAGCGCCCTCAGCGCCGCGATCTCGTCCTCGGTGCATAAGGCCGAACGCAGCAGCGGTTACGAGATCGGGCGGGCGTTCGTCTCGCTGGCGGGCGGCCACATCGAATCGATCAACAGCACCGGGGCGGTCGGCATCTCCAATACGCGGGGTGTCCAACTGCCCGACCTGGAACGCGCGATGGACGCAGCGCGGGCGGTATCGCTCCCGCACGGGCGCGAAGTGCTGCACGTGATCCCGCGCAATTACAGCCTGGATGGGCAAACCGGCCTGCGCAGCCCGCTCGGTATGCTGGGTTTCCGGCTGGAAGTTGAAGCGCACATTATCACCGCCGCGACCGCCAGCCTGCAAAATCTGGAAAAATGCGTCGAATCCGCCGGGGTATTTGTGGACCGCTTCATCCTGAATCCGCTGGCGTCCGGTGACGTGGTGCTGACGCCGGACGAACGCGAAGCGGGCGTGATGGTGGTCGATATTGGCGGCGGGACGACCGATATTGCTATGTTCATTGATGGATCGGTCTGGCACACCGCCGTGATCGCGGTGGGCGGGCAGCACATCACCAACGATACCGCGCACGGGCTGCACCTGCCGTTTGAACTGGCCGAAGCGGTCAAACTCAAGCACGGTCACGCCGATCCGAAAGCCGTCAGCGCGTTGGAAGCCTTCCCGATCCAGCCGTTCGGCGAGGACCTACCGAGCAAGGTCCAGCGGGCGGACCTGGCGCACATCATCAATGCGCGCGTGGCGGAGATTTTTGAACTGGTGCTGCGCGAAGCCAAGCGCAGCGGTTACGACGGACTGCTGCGGGCCGGGCTGGTCATCACCGGGGGCAGCAGCCTGCTGCCGGGGATCAGGACGGTGGCCGCCGATGTGCTCAAGATGCCGGTCCGCATCGCCAAACCGGAAAATATCACCGGCATGGCCGATACGCTGAAAAATCCGGCTTACAGCACCGGGGTCGGCCTGCTGAAACTGGGTCTGATCATGGACCTGGAAGACGACCGGCGTAAAAGTTTGCGCGAAAACGGGACCCATCCGCCGGGCGCGCGCTTTGGGCGCGTGATCAAACGGGCGATTGAGCGGCTGTTACCGGGCGAAGAAACGGACGAGTAGGGGACGGCGCTGGTTTCGCCCTGGGTGAGGTAAAGTTCGAGTTCTCTAACTTTGGGCCGGACTTTAGTCCCATAAGGACCTTTGGCGAATTTTGCTAAATGAAAAAATACCGTACAATAGCATGAACAAGTGAGAAAAGTGTAAACATCACAGGCCGCAGTCCTGTTGCAGACCAACGGTTTCTTAAGAAACAGGGCGCGGCTGGCATCACATAGCACACATTTCAGGAGGGACTATCATGTCGGACGCAGCAGTGCCTATGGGCGATAACTTCGCCAGCATCAAAGTTGTGGGAATTGGGGGCGGCGGCGGTAACGCCGTCAACCGCATGATTGAAGAAGGGCTGGGGGGCGTGGAGTTCATCGCCATCAACACCGACGCCCAGGCGTTGCTGCTCAGCAAGGCCAAAACGCGCGTGCGTATCGGGGACAAATTGACGCGCGGCCTCGGCGCAGGCGGTAATCCCGAAGTGGGCCGCAAAGCCGCCGAAGAAAGCGCCGACGAACTGTATGAAGTGCTGCGCGGCGCGGATATGGTCTTCATTACCGGCGGCATGGGCGGCGGGACCGGGACCGGCGGCGCGCCCGTCGTGGCCCAGGTTGCCAAAGAACTCGGCGCGCTGTCGATTGGCGTGGTGACGCGGCCCTTCACCTTTGAGGGATCGCGCCGTATCCAGTCCGCCGAAGCCGGGATCGAAGCGCTCAAGACGCAGGTGGACACACTGATCGTGATTCCCAACGACCGCCTGCTGCAAATCGTGGACAAGCGCGCCAGCCTGCAAGACGCTTTTGGCATGGCCGACGACGTGCTGCGCCAGGGCATCCAGGGCATTTCGGAACTGATCACGGTGCCCGGCCTGATCAACCTCGACTTCGCCGACGTGAAGACGATTATGTCGGAAGGCGGGGCGGCGCTGATGGCGGTCGGTCGGGCCAGCGGCGAAGATCGCGCCCGCGTCGCAGCGGAAGAGGCGATCAGCAGCAGTTTGCTCGACGTGACCATCGACGGCGCGCGCGGTATTCTGTTCAACGTGACCGGCGGCCCGCAGATGAGCCTGTTTGAAGTCAACGAGGCGGCGGCCATTATCAAGGAAACCGCACACCCGGACGTCAACCTGATCTTCGGCGCGGTGATTGACGATAACATGGGCGACGAAATCCGTATTACGGTGATTGCGACGGGTTTTGAGCAGACGCGGGTAGCGACACGCCGCCCTACGACCAGCCGGGACCGGGTATCCCCGGCGGGTAAACCGGCAGCAGCCCAACGCCCGGGTCCGCGTCCGGCAGCGCCGCCCGCCCCGGTCGAAGCCGAACAGGTTGAGGTGGAACCGCCCCAACAGTCGCAGCAGCCGCCGCAGCCCGCCCGCAAGGTCGAGGAAGAATTTACGTCGCGGGTGTATGATACCGACGACCTGGATATTCCGGCCTTTTTACGGCGGCGCTAAGTCCGTATGCCAGCCGGGAACACCTGTTATTGACGGCTGGCCGGTGATTTAAGTACACCTCCTGACGAGTTGCCTTCCACTCCGCGCAGTCTTGGCCTGCCTGCCTGGACCGGGGGGCAATTTGCGTTGTGATCTGTGTTGTGAAGTGGCCCGCCTGTTTTTGTAGAATCTGGCACATCGTCCGATGCTATGTTCTGCAACTTGCAGGAGGGCACTTCATTGAAGACATATCGTATCCTTACCGCTGTTTTAGTGTCCTGCTTGTTTGTCCTGGTGGGAAGCGCGGCTGCGCAGCAGCCGCCCGCCAGTGGTGGCGCGGTCCGTATCGTGCAGTTGGTGTACGACCGCGCCGACGTGTTGGTCAACGGGGAAGCCGTCGCAGCGGGACTCCCTTATCCACTGACCAGCGATTATTTTCCCCTGAATGCCGGGCCGGTTGACCTGGCTGTGGTCCCGGTCGGCGCGGACACCGGTCCCTCGGTTGCGCTGGACGTGGCCGAAGGACACCGCTACACGGTCGCCGTGACCGGCGCGCGGAATTCCGACACCGCGCAGTTATTGGTGATCGACGAAACCGCCGATGTGATGCAGCAGGCGGGCGACAGTACCGAGTACACGATCATGATTCACAATGTCGCTGACGCCCCGGCGGTGGATGTGTATTTTAACGATACGCTGGTCGGGACCGGAATGGGTTACGGCGGTTATATCCTGGCCCGCGTGCCCGCCGGGACCATTGCGTCCCGCGCGACCCTGGCCGGGGGTGATTTCACCGTGTTCACCAGTGACTACCTGATTATCCCCGGTACGGTGTCAATGGCGACGCTGGCGGGTGATTTCGCGCTGTTCACGTCCGGCTACCGGTTCCCCTACGAGCGGTTTTCGCTGCGCGTGAGCGACCAGCCGGTGGGGGAGTTCCTGGCGGCGTACAATACCCTGCCGGAAAGCAACCTGAGCACCTTCTTTGCCGCGCTGGACACGGCGGGTCTGCTGGATTCCCTGAACGGTGACGAGGCGTGGACGGTCTTCGCCCCGTCCAACGCGGCCTTTGACGCGCTGCCGGATGGCACGCTGGACGCGCTGCTGGCCGATCCCGCCGCGCTGGAAGCGGTGCTGAAGTACCATCTGGTGCCCGGTTATTATCCCTCGACCCAGGTGGAGGGTGATCACTCGCTGGTGACGGCGCAGGGGGCGGCGCTGGACAGCCGCTTTACGCCGGGCGAGTCGTTTACGCTTAATGGGTCGGTCCGGGTCGGCCTGGAAAATCGCGCCGGTAACGGCGTCGTGTACGTGATCGATACGGTGCTGCTGCCGCCGGGCGAGTAGGCGTATCCTCGTAGGGGCGTATGGCGTATGGCGATACGCCCCTACTTCCCTGTGAATTGCGCCGGGGATACCATCTGGACCACAATACGGGGAAACCGTGATCCGTCACCGTCAGGAGGATTCCCCCAATGTGTGGATTGTGGAAATTACTGCTCAGCCCAATGCGTGAACTGTGGAAATTACAGCTCAGGCTGTTCAATCCTCTTCAATGGGACAGGGTCCGGCGGCAGGAACAATTCGAGGCCGACTTCCGGCGTTATACCCGCCGAATCTACAACTTTTTGCAGCGGCCCGAAAATGCCGACATGAAAGCCCGCGTGCTGGCGGATCTAACCAGTCCCAAGGTGGGCCACGACCTGATCGAAGCGATGGGCCTGGATATCCTGTACGGGCGGGATTTTTTCGAGTACATGGTGTCCGCGGTGCAGTCCATCCGGCGCGAAGAGGGCAAACCCTACCGCTCATTCACTTCCCTGGTCAGGGGTGCTGCCGATACCGATACCGGCACAGCCCCCCCCGCGCCGTAAATTTCAGCCGAATATCAACGGAAGACCATTACGCGAGGACTCCCCCATGTGGCTTTTGAGCGACCTGATCCAGCAGATGTTCAAGCCTGTTCGCAAATGGCAAGAAGCAAGGCGACGGGAACAATTGAAACAATACACGGACCACTTACTTCGTCATACCAGGCCAATCCGCGACTTTTTGCAGCAGCCGGAAAACGCCGCGATGAAAGCCCGCGTGCTGGCGAATCTAACCAGTCGAAAAGTGGGCGAAGACCTGATCGAAGCGATGGGCCTGGATACCGGGTACGACCGGAATTTTTTCGAGTGCATGGTAAACGCGGTGCAGTCCATCCGGCGCGAAGAGGGCAAACCCTACCGCTCGTTCAACTCCCTGGTTCTCGGTCCCGCCGATCCCGATATCGACGCCGATACCGGCGCTGACACCCCACCCGCGCCCGCGCCCGGTGCGCGTATGGACGTGATCCTGGTCGAGACTCCGCGCCCCATGCTGGGCGTGATCCAGGTGGTCGAAGACCTGACCGATCTGGAACCGTCCCAGGTCCGGGAACTGGTTCATAATTTGCCCGCCGCTGTCCTGCGCAATGTGC
>JAFGTJ010000028.1 GCA_016934195.1 Anaerolineae bacterium
CAAAATAATGTGATCGGTAGTTTACCCCTCCTCAACCCATCGAGGGGCTTAACGGTAGTAGGACTATCGCTTCAAAATGTACCTTAGCGCCAGAAAAACGGCCTCCCCCCTAAATCCCCTCTCCATTGCGATACTGTTGGCGAATTATTTGCGGGATGAACGAAGAGCGGCCTCACCCCCTGGCCCCCTCTCCATTTCAAATGAAGAGGGGGAAAATGGTTCAAACTCGCACGAATTCTCCCCCTTTCCCCATCAGAGATGGAGAAAGGGGGCCGGGGGGATAGGGGTAAACAACCGATCACGTTATCCTGCAGAGCTGCCGCCGCAGGCAGCGCCCAGGGAAAAGAAACAGGGCGCGGCAAGCAGCGCCCCTACGGGATCGAATTCTGGCCCAGGTTCCAAATGCGCCGCCGATATGCTACGGGTGGTGCGGGGCGCGGGGCGGATCGTCGTGCTGCCGCACGTACAGCGCCCCTAACTGTTCTTGCCACCAGTTCTGATACACATCATTGCTGATGTCAAAAATGAAATTCGCGCGCGCGCCGCAGTTGTCACACACCGCCACCAGTTCGCTGAGTCCCTGCCCGCTGCGGTTGAGGTGCGCCGCGACCAGCAAATGCCCGCCGCAGTGCGCGCAGCCCACCGCCTCCACGTATTCGTGCTGGCATACGACATCCTGCGCGACCAGATAACCGTCCTCGGTGTACCAAAACAGGTGCTCGGTCCGGTTCGGGTTATAGCCAATTTTTTCGGTGGACTGGCCGCTGCTTTTGGTGCTTTTGGCGTCGGGCTGCCGCTTTTTGCGCAAAAATCCCATGGTGCTCTCTACCCCCTCTAGGCCGTATCCTGATCCGCGCTGGCATCAGGCCCGGTTTCTGTGCTGGCTGCGTCCGCTGGCGGATCGGTAACAGCCACAATTTTAGCGTTCAACACCCGGATCAACTCCGCCACCGCGATTTTGAGATTGATGCCGCGCTGCCCGGCATTGACCAGGATCGCCTCCTGCTGCTGCGCCGCTTCGTCCAGGTAGACGCCCCACCGTTTATGAGTCAGCGCCAGCGCGCCGATACCGCCGGTTTTGAGTCCGGTGGCGGCTTCGGCCCCGCGTTTGGTGGTCATGGTCGCTTTTTTCTGGCCGATGGACCGGGCAAACCGTTTGAGGTCCAGCGTGCGGTCCGACGCGATCATCACCAGCGCGAACTCGCCGTCTTTGATCTGCACCATCAGCGTTTTATAGACCTGCTCCGCCGGGAGACCGACCGCTTCGGCCACGCCCACGCCGTCCCGGATGGCCTCGTCGTAGGTGACAATTTCGTAGGTTACGCCCTGGGCTTCCAGGAAGCGCATGGAATTAAGTTTTTGAACTGAGTCGCTCATGATTTTTTCTTCCTGACGTTTGCAGCAGGGGCGCATCGCATACGCCCCTGCAAAAATCCCTTACCCACCATTCCGGACCGGTTCGCCCAGATAACCAATTACGTTGCCGCGCACATCCAGCAGCGCATCTCCATCAATCAGCCAGCGGCGCTCGCCGTTCAGGTCATACACGGCGCGGCCCTGGATCGTGCCGGTGCGCGCGCCGTTCAAATCGTACACCTGGTTGCCTTCCAGGTAGCCGAGTTGCTCGCCCTCGCGGTTGTAAATGCCTCGTGCGGACATGACCGGACTCCGTTCTAGCTTCTAGCTATCAGTTTTCAGCGGTCAACTTTCAGCGATCCTGTTGACGAACTGATCACCGCCATGTTGGTGCCGGGGCGCGGCAAGCAGCGCCCCTACACGCCTCATTCCACCGGTTGGCCCCATTTCACCGGTTGGCCCCATTCGCCACCGGTTGGCAACGGGCGGCGACGGGTGGCAACTGGCTCTCTACACACTCTCGCGCGCGGAAGAGGTCGGCGGCGATCCAGGCGCGGGCGATTCTTCCTCGACGGCGACCGGGATCGTGAAGTGGAACGTCGTTCCCTCGTTCGGCACGCTTTCGACCCACACCGTCCCGCCGTGCTGGATGATCAGGCCCCGCGTGATCACCAGCCCTAACCCGGTGCCCGACGCCATATCCTTAGCCTCCGCCGTGCGGAAATACGGCGTGAACAATTCGTCCAGGTCTTCCTGAGTCATGCCGATCCCGGTATCCTGAACGAAACAATGCACCACCTGCTGCGCAACGGTCGGGTTCCAGGTATTACGCGCCGCCTCCGCAAAAACGCGGATCGTGCCGCCCGGTGGCGTGTATTTATACGCATTGGATACAAAGTTCGTCAAAATCTGGATCAGGCGGTGCGCGTCGGCCAACACCGGGGGCAGGTTCTCCGGCACCCGCAGCACCAATTCCTGCTCTTTTTCCTCGATCTGCTGCTGTTGGGCGCGCAGCGTTTCGATCACGGCGTTACGGAAGTCAATCGGCTCCAGTTCCAGCCGCATATTGCCGGTTTCCTGCTTGGTCAGGTCGTTGAGGTCGTTGATCAGGGTTTCCATGCGCGTCACGTTGTTGAAGATCGTGTTCAGGAAGCCCGACTGCTGCTCGTTGACCGGCCCAACCACGCCCTTGAGCATCAGGTCCGCGAAGCCCTTCATACTGGTCATGGGGTTGCGGAGTTCGTGGGCAATTGCGCCGACAAAGCGGCTTTTGTCCTCGTTGGCGCGCTGAAGCTGCTGGAACAACTGGGCGTTCACAATCGCGGGCGTGGCGTGCTCGGCAAGACGGGCCACGAAGTCCAGGTCGAGCAGGTCCAATTGGTCCGGGGCGGTGCTTTCCAGCATGATCACGCCCAGGACCCGGCTGGCGCTGGTCAGCGGCACGATCAACTGCTCAACCGTCCCGGCCAGCGTTTCTTCGTAATCGGAGTCGATGGACACATCGGTGATCAGGGACGCCTGCTGCGAGCGGATCACGCGCCCGACCACGCCATGCCCGGCGGGGTAGCTCAGGGGATCGCCTGTTTCATTATAAAGCGGGCTGCCCGGCGGGTAGCCATACGCCGCGATCACGCTCAGATCGCCGCCGTCCGGGTCCAGAATGAACAACGCGCCCGCCGCCGCGCCGCTTTTGCGCATGGCCCAGTCCATCGTGATATCGACCACGTTGGACAGGTTGAGCGTGCGGTTCAATTCCTGGTCGATGCGCTGCATGGTGTCCAATTCTTGCACGCGCAGGGCCAACTGTTTGTCGGTCATATTAAACAGGCGCGCGTTTTCGATGGCGATAGCCGCCTGTCCCGCGAAGGTTTCCAGCAGGTCGGCGTCTTCCTGAATGAACACCCCGCCGTCGCGCTTGTTGACCATCTGGAGCACGCCAATCGCGCGTTTTCCTTGCGCCAGCAGCGGCACGGTCAGGATCGCCTGGGTATCGAACCCCACATCGTTGACGGCATCCGGTGTATCGGGGTTGCCGGAGGCGGCAGTCTCGCCGCGCCCGCCCTGCCCGTTGCCACCGATCATGTCCCGCTCGCCGGTGGAGCGCACATCGCCGTACCAGCGCGAATCCCGCTGCGGATCGTTGACGATGATCGGCGTGCCGCGCTCGACCGTTACCCCGACCAGGCCGGTGCCCGCCGGGATGGTCTGGCCTACCAGGTCTTCGCGCCCGCCGACCACCACATGAAATTCGAGAGCGTTGGTTTCCTCATCGACCAGCAGCAGACTACCGGCTTCGGTGCCGAGAATTTGCACCGCGTTTTCGGTGATCAGGTTCAGCAGCCGGTCCACGTTGCCCATTTCGGATGCCAACTGGCTCGAAATTTCGTTGATGGCGGCCAGTTGGCGCGCGCGCTGCTGCGTCTTTTCAAACAATTGCAGCTTGTCAATCGCGCTGGAGGCGAGGTTGGCGATATCCCAGAACAGGTCTTGCTGCTCGTCATTAAAATTGAAGTGGGGATCGGTGGTGGCCGCGACCATCACGCCCAACACGCCCTCGCCGGTATCGGCCAGCAGCGGGACGCCCATCCACGCCTTGAGGTTGGCGTTATCGGGCCGGGCATTGGGATCGCGCTGCAAGGTTTCGCGCAGAAAATCATCGGTGCGCAGGGTTTGCCGGGTGCGGACAATGTCGCTCATCAGGTCGAGGCCCATACGCCAGCGGCGGCCCTCCATCGCGTCTACGCGCTCATCGCCCTCGTTGTAAAACACATATTGCAGCTCGTCAGTATTGGGATTGCGCAGCGCAATGTAAAAATTGGTCACGTCGATCACGCGGATCGTCTGCGTGAAGATCAGTTCCAGCAGCGAGTCGAAGTCGATGGCGAAGTTCAGCGCGCGGCTCACATGGCTGAGCACGTCCTGCTCGCGGACGCGGCGTTCCAGGTCGTCAATGGCCTGGGTGCGTTCCACTGCCAGCGCGATCTGATCGCTGAGGGTTTTGATAAAGTGCAGGTCCTCGTACAGATAGGGCGCTCCGCCCTGGCGCGGACCGATCACCAGAAAGCCGTTCAGCGCCCGTTGGC
>JAFGTJ010000264.1 GCA_016934195.1 Anaerolineae bacterium
AATACTTGTTTTCGCCCAGCCGGACTTCAAGGTGAACGTGTGGCCCGCTCACGTCGCCGGTTCCGCCGCTCAGCCCGATGGTGGTGCCCGCCTCAACGCGCTGGCCCTCAACCGCCAGGATGCGCGACATGTGGGCGTAGAGCGTGTAGAGCTTCTGGCCCCGGTAGCCGAAATCGTGTTCGATCACGACCACGTTGCCATACGAGGGGTAAATGTCGATCTGGTTTTTGTCCACGATCTCGCCGCCGTCACCCGCAAATACGACCGTCCCGGACCCGCCCACGCGGATCGGTTCCCCGGCGGGATTGGGCATATCGACGCCATGATGCACGCGCCAGTCGTCGCCGGGACCATCCGAGCCAAACGGGTAATAAAACAGGCTCTCGCTGTTGGCGCTGGCATCGACCGGGCGCACCAGCCAGAAATGATCGTAGGCGTGAGCGCGGAGCGGCACCTGTTCCGGCGGCGGCTGGAATTCGCTGTTGGCCTGCGCCACCTCGACCCCGGTCGGACTGGGGAGCGGAGTCGCGCCGTCTGTTGTGCCGTCCGCTGTGGGAATCGGTTGGGTCGGCGGCATGGTGGGCGTCGGCCAGGGTGTAGCCTGGAGCGCCAGCGGGTCCACTGGCAGGCCGCCGGGCGTCATCGTTGGCGGCAGCGTGGGCGGGACGTAAGGCGAGGCGTCAAATTCCGGCGTGGGGAGCGGCGTCCCGGCGGCGGCGATCTGCGCTTCGAGCGCGAGCTGCCATTCGGCGGGCGGATCGTCGCCCTGGGTTGGTGTGGCGGCAGGTACCGACACGGTGACGGCGGGCTGGCTGTTCTGCCATAAATACAGGCTGCCGAGTCCCAATAAACCAATGATGATCAGCAAACCTAACCAGTTACGACTGCGTTCCATGATGACTCCAACGGGCTTGATTCCCCCTCTCTAACCGGGGCGGAGAGGGGGCAGGGGGTGAGGTAAACCGGCGAAACGACCGATCATGGCTGGTTCATTGCACGGTATCGGGCGGGATGGGCGTGGGCGAACGGTACACGTCCGGCGTCGGCGAGTCGGTTGGCAAGGGCGGCGGGGCCGGAATCGGAGTCGCGTTGGTCAGGAACACGTCCAGTTCCTCCGGCGTGTAGAGTTCCAGCATGGCTTCGCGCCAGCTCAGGTTGTCGGTTTTGTGCAGTTCCCAGAACTGGATCGCACCGAAATTGTACTGCCAGGTGCGTTGGGCCGGGGCGCGCTGCCAGCCATAATCGGCGGCAAGCTGCGTCAGGTCCACATAATAGCCCGCCGGAACGGAGTCCTTGAGAGTCCCGCCGCGCTCATAATCGTCCACGTCGCCGCTGCTGCGGGCGGCAAAATCCCAGGGCAGGTCGCGCAGTGGTTCGCCGAGCCTGCCATCCTGGGCCTGTTCGACCACGCGCATATAAACACGCCAGTAGGTGTTGATCTCGATGTCCTCGCGCATGATCTCGATAGGGGCGGGCGACCCGGCGTAGACCAGATTCCGGTCAAAGGCGATGGCGCGGCCCGTGTAGTGCCAGTTTTCACGCGGCTCGCCGGGTTCGGGCGGGCGGCCCTGAAGCCAGATCGCGTCTTCCAGCGTACCCAGAAAGTCCACGCCGGTTTTTTCCAGCACGCGCCGCCGCAGCGCCTCAAACGAGTCGTTTACCCGGTCAGAGAGGAAGGCTTGCGGCGCGATGATGTTATTCAGCGGGGCGATGCCGTACAGCCCGGTCGCGCGCAGGCGTTCGTCTTCCTGGTAGAGCGGGCTGGCGATATCGGGATTAGCCGGGACGCCGCCGCTCTGGATAAAATGGGCAGGGAGCAGCGCGTCGGTCCAGTCGGGATCGCTGGCGCGGTAGTCTAGCTGGATCGCGTCGGTGGCCGCGCCAAAATTGCCCGGCACGCCCGCGATCAGTTGGGAGCCGCGCCCGCTTTTTAAGTCCAGGGTGTAGACCAGACTGCCGCCGTTGGGTGCCCAGGTCGGCATTTTGCCGCGCCCGACCAGGATCGGCGAGGCGGTTGCCTGTTGGGCGGGCTTGACGTAGACGCCTTCGATGCCGTCCACGATGGCGCTGTAAGCGAGGCGCGTTCCGTCCTGGCTCCACCCGGCGAAATTTTCATTCTGGTTGGGCGTGCCGGTCAGGTTGATGGCCCCGGCATCGCCGCTCCCCGCGTCCAGGTTGACGATAAAAATGTCCTGGTTGCCGCTGCTGCGCCAGCTTGTAAAGGCGATCTCGCGGCCTCCCGGCGACCAGGCTGGTTCGGTATCCGGGCCGGGCGCGTAGGTGATGCGGCCCGCGCCTTCGGCGGCGGCGCGCGCCGGGTCGGTGCTGATGAAATAGATGTCCAGGTCCGGGCTGTCGGGATAGTAGCCCTCATAGGCCAGCCACGCGCCATCAGGACTCCACGACGGCGCACCCTCAAAGCCGACAGTGTAGGTCAGGCGCGTGATCTCGCCGGTATCCAGCCGCATGATGTAGAGTTCCCAGTTGCCTTCGCGGTTGCTGCTGAAAGCGATCCGCGTACCGTCAGGACTCCAGGCAGGATCGCGCTCGTCGGCGGGCGAATTGGTCAGGCGGAGCGGCTGGCTTTCCCCGACGCTGATGGTCCACAAATCCTCCTGGCCGTTTTCGCGCAGCGAATAGACCAGGCTGCCGCCCACGCGCAGCGGGTCCGGGACCGGCGTGGGCGTGGGAATGGTCGTCGGAAACAGGACGGTTGGCGGATCGGTTCCGCGTGATTCCGGCCAGATTCCGCCGCCGCTGCTGCCAACGAACGGATCGGGATTGTCGTTTTCGGTGGTTTGCAGCACCACGACGGTCAGCAGCACCAGCAGCAGCAGCACGGCAAACGCGCTGAGGGCGCGATTCTGGACCAGCAGCGGATCGCGGGTGATGGTCGGTTTCAGTTGGGCTTCGGCGGCGCGCTGCGCCATGATCTCCTGACGGCGCTCCTGGGTGACTTCGACGGCTTGCTGCGCGGTGCGGGCCGTGCCGACGGCGATCCCGGTTACGGCGGTGAACAGGTTCACCAGCCCGCGCCAGGAACCGGTGATCAATCCGGTAATTGTGCGTACAAGTCCCACCAGGAACGCGATCAGCCCGTTCTCGACGGCGGACGTTTGCTCCGCCAGGACGACGACGGCCCAGGCTCCCAGGCGTAGGCCCGCATTGCCCAGCCGGTCAGTAACGCGAAACGCGCGAACAAGCATACTGTCTGGTCCTTGTGGATACAGCCATCCCGCTAGATAGATCGTGTAATGAATCGTTCCGAATTCTACAGAAAAACAAGATGTGGAGCAAACATTACCTCATGGCGTCCGCGAAAGCAGGCAGCGCCGCCGTGCCGCCGGTATGCCAGAACAGCACGCGCTGCCCGGCGGTCAGCGTCCCCTGGCGGATCAGGTC
>JAFGTJ010000265.1 GCA_016934195.1 Anaerolineae bacterium
GCGTCGGTATCGTGTATTTATGGCCTGGGCAATCCTGCCGCCTGGGGCAAAGCCGTTTTGAAGATGGTGAAAGGCTCACAACATCGCCGTGACCTGATTCTGCGGCATCTGGTTGGCATTCAGTACGGGCGCAATGATATCGACTTGCGGCCCGGTACGTTCCGCGTGCGCGGCGACACGCTGGAAATCATCCCGGCGTACAGCACCACCGGCTACCGGGTAGCGATGTTTGGGGATGAGATCGAAACGCTGACCGAATTCGATCCACTGACGGGCGAAATTCTGGCCGAGCACGACGAGGTTTCAATCTTCCCGGCCAAGCAGTTTGTCACCGAGGACGAAAAAATCAAACAAGCGCTCTTTGACATTGAAAAAGAGCTTGAGGATCGCTTAGCCGAGCTTCAGAAAGCCAATCGGCTGCTCGAAGCGCAGCGTATCGAACAGCGCACCCGCTATGATCTCGAAATGATCCGCGAGATCGGTTATACCAGCGGGATCGAAAACTACTCGCGCCACCTGGACCAACGCCCCGCCGGGAGTCCGCCCTGGACGCTGTTGGACTACTTCCCCAGCGGCTACTTGATGATCATTGACGAATCGCACATGACACTGCCCCAGGTGCGCGGTATGCACGGTGGCGACCGTTCGCGCAAAAGCACGCTGGTCGAATACGGTTTCCGGCTGCCAAGCGCGATGGATAACCGCCCGCTGAGCTTTGAAGAATTCGAGACGCGCACCAACCAAATGATCTTCATGAGCGCCACCCCCGGCCCGTATGAAGCCGAGCATAATGAACAGGTTGTACAGCAGATCATCCGGCCTACCGGCATCGTCGATCCAACGATTGCTGTGCGGCCCATTGCCGGACAAATTGACGATTTGCTGGCCGAGATCAACCGCCGCGTGCAACGGGGCGAGCGCGCGCTGGTCACGACGCTGACAAAACGTATGGCCGAGGACCTCGCCGATTACCTGCTGGAAATGGGCGTGCGGGTCCATTATCTCCACTCCGAGATCGACACAATTGAGCGCATCGAGATTCTGCGCGATCTGCGCATGGGCGTATATGACGTAGTGGTCGGCATCAACCTGCTGCGCGAAGGGTTGGACCTGCCGGAAGTATCACTTGTAGCGATTCTGGACGCCGACAAACAGGGCTTCCTGCGCTCGGAACAGGCCTTGATCCAGAATATCGGGCGCGCGGCACGGCACATCGAAGGACACGTCATCATGTATGCCGACAAAGTGACGGATGCCATGCGCGCCGCCATCGACGAAACCGAACGCCGCCGTGCCATCCAACAAGCCCACAACGAAGAACACAATATCGAACCGGCCAGCATCATCAAGGAAATCCGCGACCTGACCGCGCGCCTGCGGCAGGCGGGCAAAGATGAATCTCAGGAAGACGCTCGCAGCACAGCACCATCTGATCTGCCCAAACCTGAACTCCAAAAGCTGATCGACTCGATTGAAAACGAAATGAAGGCCGCCGCCAAATCGCTGGAATTCGAGAAAGCCGCCGTCCTGCGTGATCAACTACTGGAACTACGGCAGGTCATGGCCCTCAAAGATCATGATCGGGGCGATCCCAGTCTGGGATTGGTTTCGCAAAGCACCCGGCGCCCCCGGCCTACCCCCTAAATTCAACCTCTGTTCCAGGCCCCTCGACAGCCTTTCCGGTGCCGGGGGAGTCTGTTACATACCATACTCCAACCATTACATTGCATCCTGCGATGTTTTAGGGTATCTTGGAAATCTCACATGATAAACAAAATTTAATACGCTTATTTGGGCACACCGGAAGCCATACTATTGAGGTTAAACCATGATCATCACACGCGAACAACGCGAAACGATTGAAGCCCAGACGCTCGCACCTTACGCGCTGAAAAGTCAGGACAGCCAGGGACGCGAATATCCCGAAGACGAGCCGGAATACCGGACGGCGTTCCAACGCGACCGGGATCGGATTCTGCACACCACAGCTTTCCGGCGGTTAGAATACAAAACCCAGGTATTCGTCAATTACGAAGGCGACTACTACCGGACACGCCTCACACATACGCTTGAGGTCGCCCAGATTGGCCGCAGTCTGGCACGGGCACTGGGAGCCAACGAAGACCTGGTAGAAGCAATCTGCCTGGTACATGATATCGGCCATTCACCCTTTGGGCATTCAGGCGAGGCCATTCTAAACAAACTCATGGCCGATCACGGCGGGTTTGATCATAACAAGCAATCGCTGCGCATCGTCACCAAGCTCGAATGGCGCTATCCCAAATGGCAAGGCTTGAACCTGACCCACGAGCTGCGCGAAGGCATCGTCAAGCACGAAACCGAATATGATCTGACCAACTCCCAGGCCGAAGGATTCGATCCCGACTTGCGCGGCAGCCTGGAAGCCCAGATCACCAACATGGCCGACGAACTGGCCTATAATGCCCATGATCTGGATGACGGTCTGCGATCCGGCCTGCTCGATCCCGCCGAGTTGGACGACCTGGAAATCTGGCAGATGCTCAAAAAGAACATTGGATGGGATGGGCAACAGTTTACCGAACAGATCAGGCACCGTCTTATCCGGCGGCTGTTAGGCATCGAAATTGATGACGTGATCCAGGCATCCGGCGCGATGTTGGCCTCGCACAATCTCCCCACCCCGGAAGCGCTCCAACGGCTGCCCCATAATGTTGTGGTGCATACCGAAGAACAAGCGCGGATCAATCGTGATCTGAAAAATTTCCTGTACCAAAAAATGTACCGGCATCATCGCGTGGTCCGCATGGCCGTAAAAGCTGAACGAGTCATTACAGAAATGTTCCAAACATACGTCGATGAGCCAGGGCAACTGCCACCATCCGTGCAGCAAGCCATCGACCAACGGGGTTTGCATCGCGCCGTCACCGACTACCTTGCCGGAATGACAGACCGGTACGCTTTACAAGAATGGCAGCGCCTATTTGACCCCTTCATGCGCACCTAGCGTTTTGGTTTAACCGCATCAATAGCAATCTGAGGTATAACATTATGGCAGATGAACAACAATTCCTGACGGCAGAGGGTGCAGCCGAACTCCGCGAAGAGTTAGACGATCTGATCAAAATCAAGCGCCCTGCGCTGGCAAAACAATTGAAAGAAGCCATCAGCCAGGGCGATCTATCCGAAAACGCGGATTATCACGACGCCAAAGAGCAGCAAGCGTTTCTGGAAGGACGAATCTTATACCTGGAAAATCTGCTGCGCGTGGCAACAATCATTGAAGGCGATACGCAGGGACGTCCCGAAGAAGTGGTCATGGGCTGCGAAGTAACCATTCAAGCCGAGGGTGAACCAGAGGAAACATACCGTCTGGTGGGCGCGGCAGAAGCCGATCCGCGCAATGGAAAAATATCGAATGAAAGCCCAATGGGAGCCGCGCTGTTGGGGCGTCGCCCAGGTGATACCGTGCGAGTCAATACGCCGGGCGGAGAGTGGGAAGTAAAAATCACGCGCATTACCCGCTGACACACAGAAACCTGTGGGGAAAACTGCACAAAACAATCCCCACAGGTTCTTTTATCCCGAGAGGCTGGACCAACTAATAATTCAACAACTCCGCCGTGTCACCAAACGCCGCCGACGCATCCGGGGGCTGCGGAGGACCACCTTCCACGCTGGCTCCACCTTCTTTACGCCACGCAGCCAACTCAACGGTCAACCGCTCAAAGAAACTGTTCGGTGGCAGCGAACCTTCGCCATAGTGCAAATCAACGACCCGCACCCGGACCCGGAGCGTCTGGGTTTCGAGCGTTATAATCCCCTGCGGTGTTACCATCACCGCATCGCCCTTAGGCGCAAGCTTGGTACGCAGCGCCTGGTCGTTAAAAGCGTGTTCGGACATCAGCACTTTGGTCACAGTACGAATGTCATTCTTGTCGAACAACCACACCTCGGTCGCCGTCACCTTTTTCGGATCACCGACTCCGATGGTTTCGGAGATACCCGACCCCAACTCGCCCAGGAACTCGTCCGCATCGGTTTCGATGCTGAACGAGTCATCGTACAAATCGTTGCCCAGGACGTAATTGGACATATATTGACAAACCGGGGGCGCTTCACCCACCGCGGCGAAATCGGTCTTTACAGCAGCCGGGGTTGCAGCCCTGACCGGTTTCTTCTTTTTGGCCCACTTGCCCACCGGAACCGCCCAATAGAATGTGAAAACCAGCGACAACACGATCCCAATGATGAA
>JAFGTJ010000266.1 GCA_016934195.1 Anaerolineae bacterium
CAGCGACGGCAGCGGACTGCCACCGTTCCCCACCCATGAGCATTTGGGCGGACTGTACCTGTTTGCCGGGTCAACGCCCTGGCTGCCGGGGTTTGAGGCGTGGGCATGGGAGACGGTAACACGGTTTAATACTTACTTCGTGCAGTGCCCGCCCGCGTGGAGCGCCATCGAAGACCCTGTGTTAATGGAGCGAATCGCCCTGTTCACCCGCGAAATGCAGCAGCCGGACCTGACCGCAGGTGATCCGTTTGCTTTTGAGGAATTTCCCCGCGAGCCGCTCAAATTTCCGGTGACGCGGCGGCAGCTTTTCTCGTCGATGCGAACGAATCTGGAAGTTGCCAGCGGCAAGGCGGAAGGCGGCACCGCCCTCCAGTTGGCCGACCTGGGAAGCGCGCCGGATTCAGCGCTCGCCGGGTTGATGCCCCAGGTGCTGCCCGGCTGCACGATCACGGTCGAGCAAAATATGGTATTCGGTCAAGCGCCGGACGGTCCGCGCCCGCTGCCCTTATTCCCGCTGGATTCCCCTGCGTTGCAGGTATTTAACCTGTTTAACGGCCAGACGCCGCTGGCCGAAGTCAGCCGCCAGTTGGCCGATATGCACGTCTGGCCCCGGCAGCGCAGTTTTGCGTATGTGCGCGGCGTGTTTCTGACGTTGGTGCTGTGCGGCCTGTGTTTGCCAACGGGGTGAGGCCGCCGATGAAACCCGTAACATCCACGCCTATCGATGCGCCGCCAGCCCTGGATTTTTACCCGCTGGCCGGATCATCGCTCCCCATCTTCCGGCAAGATCGCGCCGCCGCCAGCCTGTTTTATGCGCCAGGGTATGTTGCGTTGGCGGATGCGCCTATTGCCGGTGATTTTGCGCGCGCCGTGATTGCCAACCAGTCATGGCGCTGGCCTGCGGTCGCGGCGCTGCGCCAGCACGCCCATACCGCCGAGCAAACGTACCGGGAGAGTCTGGCGCGCCCGTTCGCCCCGGTCTGCCTGACGCTGTACCTCAATAATCAATGTAATCTCGCTTGCCGCTACTGTTTTGCGATGGGCGATCCCGGCCCGCCCGCGCACCTGGACGTTGAGGCGGCCCGGCAGGGCGCGCACCTTGTCGCGGCGAACTGCCAGGCGCAGCAGCGCCCCCTGGTGGCCGTATTTCACGGCGGCGGCGAACCGGCGCTGAATCAGGCGCACGCGGAGCGCTTACTGGTCATGCTGGACGACGTGGCGGCGGCATATGGGTTAGAGACGTTCCGTTACATTGCCACCAACGGCGTTATGCCGGAGGACCGGGCGCGCTGGTTGGCGGCGCGGTTTGACCTGATCGGCCTCTCGTGTGATGGCCCGGCCACGATCCACGATTACCAGCGCCCCCTGGCGAATGGCGCGGACAGCCTGCCGTTTGTTGAGCGTACCGCGCGCGTGATTCACGAGCACGGAACCCCGCTGGACGTTCGCGTCACGCTCACGCCGGGGTCGGTTCACCGGCAAGCCGACATTGCACGCTATCTCTGTACGCAGCTACAGCCGCGTGAAATTCATGTCGAGTGGATGTATTACGTCGGGCGGGCGGATCAGGACCGACGCGGTGATATCCCAGCCCACAGCGCCCAGGAAATCGTCGCGTATTTTCAGGAAGGCCGCGCCGCTGCCGCCGGGTACGGTGTGCCCTGGCGCATGTCCATCAGCCGACCCGACCACCTGCACGGCCCCTACTGCCAGGTATTCCGCGACGTGCTGCATGTTGTTCCGGGCGGAGCCGCTACCGCCTGTTTCAAAACCACGTCCGGCGCGCAGGCCCGCACGCAGGGAGTCGTGATTGGCGTTCCCGGCGACTCACAGGCGATGGTGCTCGATCACCAGCGCGTGGATCAGCTCCGCCAGCAGCTTGCCCGCATCCCGGCCCGGTGCCAGACGTGCTTCAATCGCTGGCACTGTGTACGCGGCTGCCCGGAATACTGCGCCCTGGACAGCGATCCGGGCAGTGAGCCGCCCGCCGCACGCTGTGAGATCGCGCAAACACTCACCCGTATGTACCTGGACGAGACGTTGGCGGACCTGCGCACCACGCAGTCCCCGGTTGATGGCGTCCTGGCCGGTACGGTCATTATTTGACGGTCGGTTGGAACCGGCATGACGAATGGTGTGCGCGGTTCTCGCGCGCCCTGAATCCCGATTGATAGAGTTGGTTTCCTATTTTGTATTTTTGATGTACCCTATAAACAATAAGTCATTACCTTGGTAGTTCTCTAAACAGATTTACGCGAAAAATAACCCCGGTTTTCGCTTCCCAACCGTCTCCGCAGCCCAACACCACACCCACCTGATTGGGTCGCTTTGCGCCGAAAGACAGATAAACGGTGGATATTCTTTTTAGTAATGAACGCTCCGGCCATCCCGCGCTCTATGTTGCGCAGCAGGAAGCCCCAAGGTGGTGCGGACTCTGGTATCCCCCCAATGGAATCGACAAAACAACGCTGAGTTTGAGCGAATCCTGGCAGGAGAAACGGGTGTTTTAC
>JAFGTJ010000267.1 GCA_016934195.1 Anaerolineae bacterium
CGTGCCGCCAGTTCGCCCAACCCGGCGATCAGCAGGCCGCCCGCCACCACCAGGAAAATTTCAATCAGGACCATATTTTTTTCTTCGTAGGGGTGTCAAACGGCATCACGACCGCATACGGCGCGTGGTCCAGACGGTGCCGTTCCAGGGACCAGCGGCGTTCGTGAGGCGGGTATCGGTCACGGAAGCCGCGATATCGGGATTGAATGTCGCCGGAACCTGCCACACGGCCCGGTTCAGCAGCAAATCCTGCACCATGCTTTGCAAATTCGGGCGGGAAAACGGTTTGCACATATACGCATCGGCCCCGGCCTGGATGCCATGACGCTGCACTTCCTGGCAGTTGGCCGACAGGAACATAAACGCGAGATGGTTCGTGGCCGGATCGTTACGCAGCCGTTCCAAAAAATCAAATCCGTTCATGACCGGTTTCATGATATCGGAGATCACCAGCGATACCGGCACGGCCTGGCAGATCAGCAGCGCATCGCGGGAATCGAGCGCGCCCATCACGCTCAGGCCAAGCTGCTCCAACATCATCTTGACCATAATAATAATATTGGGATCGTCGTCGCTCAGCAGGATCGGATAGTCTGCCGTCAAAGCGGGCAGATCGGAAGATTGCGGAGTTCCAGAATTATTCGGCATATGAACTCATATCGACATGCCAGCCGTTTATGTATACACGATACGGCTGTGCGGACTATCCCTTTTCCATGATTATGTAGTAGGCATACATAAGGCGGTATATATCTATAGAAATCTATAGAACCACTTCTATTTTAAGTCATATCTTCATGCTTCGTCAATGGACGTTGTGCAAGAATTTTGTCCATGTCCTGAATATGCGCCTTGAGCGTGTCCCCGTAGGAGGTTTGTTTGTGCCGCCGCGCCTCGTCGCGCAGCGCGGTTAAGACCGGCGGCGCGCCCTCCGCCATGCGGTCGTACCACGTCCGCGCCGCGCCGGAATCGCCCCCGGCTTCGGCGGCCCGCCCCAGAATGTACGCGCCGACCACCTGCCCCTGCCGGATCAGGTCGGGGGCACCCATGATGGGTTCCAGCGTGACGCGGGCCGCGTCCAGGTCGCCGTCCAAAAACTGGCACAGGCCCAGATAATAACGCGAATTGATATTTTCCTCGAATGCCAGCGCGTCCCGGATCGCGGCCACCGCGTCCCCGTAACGTCCCTGGTGGCGGCGCAGCATCCCCACCGCGCCGTTGACCGACGCAAAATCCGGCGCGAGCGCCTGCGCCTGGATCAACAGCCGGTCGGCCCGGTCCAGCTTATTCAGTTCGATGTAGGCCAGCGCGACCATTGCCAGCTTGTCAGGATGTCCGGCGGTGGCGTCGTCTTCCAGTTCGCGGATCAGCTTGCGGTATTCGCCCTTTTGCAGCAGTGTGAGCGCGGGCGTCCGCCAGGAATACAACCGGGCTACCACGTCGCGCCGCCACGCGCGCAGCGCCATCATGCCCGCGATGAAGACCAGGAACGGGACCCACGCTTTCGCCCCCGCCCCGGCCAGGTACCAGCCGAACGCGCCGATACCGAGAATCATCAGGGCGAGATTGGCGACCAACGTAATACGCCACGTCCCACGCGGCTCAACCGGGCGAAAACGTGCCGCCTGCTGCAACACCCCGCGCGCGATATAGGCCACATAACCCAATACCAGCAGGATCACCAGCGCCACCGGGTCCAGACCACCCACGATCACCAGCGCCAGCGCGATCCCGGCGATCACCAGCGCGGCGGCTTCCAGCGGGCCAATCGTCCATTTTTTGGTTGCCATACCGTTCCTTAATTTATGGAAAACCCATTTCAACCCACATAATGCCCATCACCGCGTCTCATCTGTAGGGAGGCACCCGCGTGTGCCTCCGGGCGACCGTCAGATCGTCCCCGGCGGCGAGACACATGGGTCCCGCCCTACGAATGGACAACGTTTGTTTACTCCCCCACATCCCCGACCGTGCCCACCACCGTCAGGGTGTAGGTCAGCGCGGACCCGCCCACTTCGTAAAACGGCACCTCAAACGCGACCGCCTCCTGCGGGACCAATCGCGGCTGCGTGATGTAGACCGTATCGGCGGCGACCACGCGCCCCTGGGCATCCCAGATCGCGGCGATGACCTTGACCGCTTCGGCCACGCTCGGCCCGGTATTTGCCAGATCACCCTGGATCACCAGCGTGTTTTGCGCAGTATAGATCGCCTCGTCATTGGCGACGCTGAAATTTTCCGGCCCGTAGAAATCTTGCAGCGCGTATTCGGCGGCGCGTCCTGCCACGCCCAATTCATACCGCACGGCGGTAGCCGGTTTGCCGCCTTCGAAACGCAGATCGAAGGGCGCACCCTGCCCCGGTCCCAGCACGTCCAGCGACAGAATATCGGATTGTTCGGCCAACCGGCGGCCCTGCGCGTCGTACAACACACCGGAGAGCCGCACCGCTTCCAACGGATTCGGGGTGGTATTGACCGCTTCGCCCGTCAGGTGAAATACGCCGTCACGGTCGGTCCAGGCGTAATACCCGTTGAAACCGATCACGCCGGTATA
>JAFGTJ010000029.1 GCA_016934195.1 Anaerolineae bacterium
ACCTACGGGCTGCACACCAGCGTGACGCGCGGCAGCAACACGTTCGGCCCGTACCAGTACCCGGAGAAGATCGCGCCGTTTTTCATCACGGAGGCGATTGACGACCGCCCGCTGCCGTTGTACGGTGACGGGATGCAGGTGCGTGACTGGCTGTATGTGGACGATCACTGTGACGCGATTGACGTGGCGCTGCATCGCGGCCAGCCAGGGGAAATTTACAACGTCGGCGGTGAACACGAAATGCACAATATCGACGTGACGCGCTTCATCCTCAAGGCGCTGGATAAACCGGAAAGTCTGATCCGGTATGTGGCCGACCGTCCGGGCCATGATCGCCGTTACGCGCTGACCAACGACAAAATCCGCGCCGAACTCGGTTGGGATGCGCAGCACAGTTTTGAAGAAGCGATGGCGGCGACAGTGCGCTGGTACCGGGAAAATGAGTGGTGGTGGCGCAAGATCAAGACCGGCGAATACCTGGAATACTACAAGGCCCAGTACGCCGACCGTCTGGCTGAAACCGGCGAGTAAAACCGTCCCACGTTTCCCATACGTGCTAAAAAACACCAGCCGCCGAGATCGTGCATCCCGGCGGCTGTTTGTTGTACTTCCTCATAGAGTGCTCTTTGTAGGGGCGCTGCTTGCCGCGCCCCCAAATTTTACGGACAGGTTGTCAGTAATTCACCGACGTATCGCGCAGCACCAGATCGTCAAAATCGGCTTTCGAGTAGGCTTCGACGCCGACCGCCAGCGTCCCGCCGAGCAGTTCCGCGTCGCGGATAGCGGCCAGGTAGCGCCCATCGGCGAAAAATGCGATTTTGTCATCCAGCGCTACGACGAGGATTTCGTGCCAGCCGTCCAGCGTGCGGTTGATGACTTCTTCGTAGATCACAGATTTATCGGTGGCGGTGTTGGCTCGCACACGCAGCAGCGTCACATCGTCCGGCTGTTTGCTCAGTTCGACTTGATACTGGTACAGGCTGGCCCCGGTAATGCTTGGCTCGGAGCGAATACCGATCCAGCCCGTACTACCGAGCGGCGCATCGACCGGAATTCGCATATACAGCTTGACGTAGATATCGCTGGAATTGTAGAATGTCACCCGGTCGGTTCCGCTGCCGAAGACCGTGTTGGTCGAGTCGATCACGCGCCGGAAGACCCGGTAGGCGGGCTGGTCGGCGGCGGTTATCGTGTAAAATTCGTCGTGCAGCGCGTTGTTGGGATCGGTGAGGTACTGCCCCGGATCGGATTCCCACCAGTAGGCGGTTGTGCGGTCGGCGGAGAAATATTCGTACCAGTCCCACACGCCGTCGCGGATCACGCGGGTTGCCAGCGAGGTCAATATTTCAAAGGCAAACCGCGCGTCAGCGGTTCCTGACAGGCGCGTTTCGGTAAACAGGCAGTCATCCAGGCGCATGTAGTCGGCGTTGGTCGTCTGGAACCGGACCCGGCCCGCAGGCGGCGCGCCCTCGATATCCTGTTCGAAGACAACTTCGCCGTAGCGGTAAATGGTCAGTCGATCCCCGACCATCAGGACGATGAAATCAAACCAATCGCTGCGTCCGTAGAAATTGGGCACGTTCCAGACGCCCAGTTGGTCGCCTTGCCCGTTCAGGTGTTTGACCGTCAGGTTGCCCGCTTCCAGCCGCAGTTCGTACCGGCCCTGGCTGCTTTCCCGCAGCAGCACGGTCAGGCCGCCGACTTCGCTGAGCAGACGGCAGGCAACCAGCGCATCATCCAGCGGCGGCGTTTGTGGGACCAGTTCGGCGTTATTGTCCATGTGGACAAACTGGTTGTTGCCCTCTTGAACGATCTGGACGCTCGTCCGGCTGCTGGGTTCCCAGGTATTGGGGAAACTGGACCCCTGGAAATGCTCGCTGGCGAGTTCTGGCTGCTGGATGATGATGTCATCAAAGGCTACCGGATCGTTTACTGCGCTGAGCGTCTGGAGCAGGATCGCGCCCCCGGCAGGCAGCAAGAGGCCCGTGTCATTGGTGCGCAGGACCAGCACGTTATCGACGTACACGTAGACCCGGCTGCCCTCGCTCCAGATGCTGATCTTGTACCACTTTCCGGCCTGGATTGGCGCGCCGCGCCAATCGCCTAAAAGCTGCTCGGTGTTGCGGTCGAGCACGCCGGGTTGTCCGCGTCGCAGCATCGCGTAGCCGGACAGGATTTCAAAGGCGTAGTAGCCCTGATCGGAATAGCGGAAGATGATGCGCCCGATGCTTTGATTGGTCATCAGGTTGATACGCATCTCGATCAGCAGATCGTCAATGGATTGCTCTTTCCATTCCGGCGCTTCGCGTCCCAGGATTTCCAGCGAACTATCCAGCCCGGTTTGGCCCCGCAGCAGGACATTGCCGCTTTCCGGGATCAACTGCCAGCGCGTCGGATCGTAATCCCATCCATCCAGCGGCGTATCGCTTTCCATATCTTCAATGTATGGAAGACGTCCCTTCGGAAGCGGGGTAGCCGTAGGCAGCGGCGTGAGTGTGGGCGGCAGGGTGGCTGTGGGCGTGAATGTCAGGGTCGGTGTGGGTGTATCGGTTGGTGTGGCGGTCGGCGTGTCGGTGGCCGTTGGTGTGGCCGTCGCGGTGGGCGTGCTGGTTGGTGTATCGGTTGGTGTCGCGGTCGGCGTGGATGTCGGCGTATCGGTGAACGTCGGCGTGAACGTTGGTGTATCGGTTGGTGTGTTGGTCGCCGTCGGCGTGGACGTGGGCGTATGGGTCGGCGTATCGGTATACGTTGGTGTGAAGGTCGGTGTGTCGGTGGGCGTGTCGGTGGACGTCGGCGTAAAAGTCGCCGTATTGGTAGCTGTTGGCGTATGGGTTAGCGTGAATGTGGGCGCGTTGGTCGGTGTATCGGTTGGCGTATGGGTTGTTGTTGGTGTCGGTGTATTGCTCGGCGTCAGGGTAATGGTGCCGGTTGCCGTTGTGGTCGGAGGCGGCGCAGCCGTCAACTCCGGCGCAAGAGCTACTGCTGTTGCCAGTGATATCGTATCCAGCGCGTTGGGTAGCAGCGCCAGCACCGGCGGCCCTACTTGATTTACCAGCGCGCCCACGTTTGCAATCCGTTCGGGCGGAATCGGGCCGCTGACTGCCTGGGACAGAGCGTTGATCGGGATGCGAACCGAATATCCGGCGGGGGCGTGACGGGTTGTGCCCTGTGCGGTCACGGCGGCTTGGCCTTCCAATACATTCACGACCATTTGCACCGACCGCTGCGCCTGCAATACTAACGTGCTGCTGGCCGTAATGGTCACGCCATTGGCCTCGAAGGTGGCGGTTTGGCCCTTTGGTACCTGGACGATCAGCCCGGCGGGCGGCGCTTCGGCGCATCCGACAGCCCGTGAACTGGTCCAGAAGTTGAAGGCGCGCATCGAAGCATCCAGCGGCTCGATCTGCGCGTCACCCATCAACAGGAATGTAACGTGCTGGTCGGATGGCAGATCGACTGGCGCATGGATGGCGGTCAGGCCCCAGGCATTAGCGGTTACGTCCATCGCGCCGCTTTGGATGGCGGTGACACCGGCCAGACCAACCAGGTCGCCCGGCGCGTCAAAGTCCGCGATCAGGCCCTCGGCGTCCGAGACGGTCAGCGTATCGTGCCCGTAACACACGCTGCTGTCGCCATCGTCACTATCAATTTCGGCACAGTATTGTTGGAAGTTGTCAAAAGCCTGCTGCACGATTTGCGGGCAGGTGAGCGGCTCCGCTGCTGGTGACGAATCGCCGCCGCGCGTTACCAGGACCAGGGCGGCTACGATAATCACGGCCAGGATGACGCCCGCGCCTGCCCATACCGGCAGGCGTTCCCGCTGCTGCGCCAACCGGCCTATCAGTGTTTTAGGCGCGGCAGGCGTGGCATCGGTGGACCGTTCGCTGGGGCTGGCAACGGTTGGCGGCGGGCCAGTATCATCCAGAATTGTTTTGGCCTCTCGTGCTTTTTGTGCGGCCTGGGCACGTTCAGCAGTCAGGTCTTCAATGGTCCGGGCCGCGACCTGCTGCAAGTGGCGGGGAATGGTAGTCGCGCTGGGACCGATCACCGTTGCGAGATCGTCCGCCAGTTCGGTCGAAGTCCGGTAACGGGCGTTGGGGTCTTTCGCCATTGCCCGCGAGATGATCGCGTCCAGGGCCGGGTCAATCGTTGGATTGATTTCTGCTGCCGATGGAATAGGTTCCTGAATATGCTTGAGGATGACGGCCATCGGCGTGTCGCCCGTGTAAGGCGTTTGCCCGGTCATCAACTCAAACAGCATGACGCCCAGCGCATAGATATCGACCCGGTGATCGACCGGTAAGCCCATGCCTTGTTCCGGGGCCATGTAACCCGGTGTGCCGACGGCTAATCCGCTGGCGGTCAGCCCTTCGGTGCCTTCCACCATGCGGGCGATGCCGAAGTCGGTCAGGAAGGCGTTTCCCTCGGCGTCCACCATGATGTTAGAGGGCTTAATGTCGCGGTGAACGACTTTTTGCCGGTGCGCGTAATCCAGCGCCGATGTGAGTTGGCGCATCAGGAATGCGATCTCGTTAAATTTCAATTGATCGCGTTCCAGGATGTCTTTGAGCGTCCCGGTTGGCAGGTAGCGCATAACAATATACGGCGGATCGTGCGCGCCGTTATAGTCATACACCGGTAGGATATGCGCGTGTTCCAGCCGCGCGATCAGGCGAGCTTCGCGTTGGAAACGATCCAGGGAGGTGCTTTGAGCGGCGATGGCTTTGTGGATGATCTTAATAGCAACATCGCGCTCCATGTTGATCTGGCGCGCCCGGTAGACGGTCGCCATGCCGCCGCGCCCGATCTCTTCAATAATTTCGTAAGGGCCAAGCGTGGTACCTATCATGAGCGTTCTGCCTGAGTGCGGGTGATTAAGTTAAGTTGCAGAGCATTGTAGCATAGCTTGCCCCCATAGCCCAAACTGCACAGCCCGCACGGGTCCACGAATGAGTTGATGTTGTTGGCGAATTGAGCGCGTAGGGGCGCTGCTTGCCGCGCCCTCCTCAAAAAATAAACAGGGCGCAGCAAGCAGCGCCCTTACGAAATGTGGTCCCATTGAATTCGCCAACAACATCGAGTTGTTAGGAAAAACGGCCTCACCCCCTAAATCCCCCTCTC
>JAFGTJ010000268.1 GCA_016934195.1 Anaerolineae bacterium
ACCTCGTTGATCTGGTTGCGGGCGGCGGCTGGCCCTAAAACCGTGCCGATCACGATGATGATGAGCAGCAGCAGCGGAAATACCGATAAAATTGCATAATAAGACAGCGCCGCCGATTCGTGCAGCCCGTGATGCCGGAACCGGTTCACGGCATCAAACAAATGCTGGGCCAGACCGTCGGTTATGGCATTAGCGAAAATCCACCATCGCTGGTAAAACGGCAGCCGGTGGGGGTCGGACGACCGTGTGAGCAACTTTTTGAGAGATTGCATAGTGACCTTGTGGTATCATTAGAAACGGTGTCCTATCGAGGAGTAATGTATCACAGAAACCACAATGATTAAAGCTATCATCTTTGACTTTCATGAGGTGCTCGTTCGCACCGAAGACTACGGACCGCGCCACGCCTGGGATCAATGTCTGGGGCTGGCAACCGGCAGTGTAGAACGCGCGGTACGGCACAGCGATATCTGGATTCAGGCCCAACTGGGGCGCATCATGCCCAAAGCCTATTGGTTGGGAGTGGCCGAGCTGCTGTATATGCGCGATATTACCCAGATTGAGCAGTTGCGCCACGATTTTTTCAGCGGCGACCGGCTGAATTACCGCCTGATCGAATTGATCCACGATCTGCGCGAAGGCGGCTATCGCGTCGCTTTACTGAGCAACGACACGGTTGAACTGGAAATCAGGCTGCGCCAGTTTGAGATTTACGATTTGTTCGATCATGTCTTGATCTCGTCCCAGACCGGCATTATGAAGCCGGACCCCGCCGCGTACCGGGTCGCGCTTCAGTCGCTCCAGGTGGCCGCGCGCGAAACCGTGTTTACCGATGATTCGCTGATGCATATACGCAGCGCCCAAACGCTTGGTATTCACACCATTCTATACCGACCCGAAACCGATCTCCGCGCCGAGATTATGCGCCTGATCAACGAGCAGGCCGATTAGTGTGGCGCAACAGGGAGATAACGAATCGGGCATGATTACCGATACGTTCCAGACCGGCGCGTTGAATCCCTATTGGCGGCCCTGGACGATTGGCAGTGGAACGTTACACCAAACAGGCGATACGCTGCGCTGCGAACTGGCTTCCACCAGCGCGCGCCAGTACAGTGACGCGCAGATCACCGATTACCAGGGATTGGCCCGCCGTGATTTTCCCTGGCGTCCGCCGCTGCGGTTGACGGTGCGCGCCTGGGCATCGCCAGAACTGAAGGGCACAGCAGGGTTTGGTTTCTGGAATGAGCCGTTCGTGCCAGTCGGATCAAAGCTGCCACGCCTGCCCCGCGCCGCGTGGTTTTTCTTCGCCTCGCCGCCGAACAATATGGCGTTGGCAAAAGACGTGCCCGGATGGGGTTGGAAAGCGGCCACGCTGGACGCGACCCGCTGGCCGTTTCTGTTATTGGCCCCGTTCGCGCTGCCCGGCTTCTTGTTGATGCGGATTCCGGCATTATACCGCCGTCTGTGGCCGGTGGGGCAGTGGGCTGTTGGCGCGTCGGAAGCGCTGCTGCCGGTTGATGTCGCCACGCCGCATACTTACGAGTTGGAATGGCGGCTCGCTTCGGTGTGCTTCAGCGTGGACGGCAGCACAGCCCACACCGCGCCGGTTGCACCACGCGGCCCCCTGGGATTCATCGCCTGGGTGGATAACCAGTATGCGGTCGTGACGCCGCAGGGACGGTTCAAGTTTGGCCTCGTCGCCAATCCCGAATCGCAATGGCTGGCGCTGGATCGGGTCGAAATCTGCCCATTGTGATACATTTCACTCCATAATCATTCATTGATCAGTTTTTTATGTCATTACATTGCGATCTTGTTACAATAGGAACAAATCAGACCCGGCATTGAGCGAAATGTAAATATCCATGCAGCGTTTGTATTACAATGACCCGTACACCACCAGCTTTGAAGCCAATCTAATCGAACAGGCCACCTATAACGGCCAACCGGCTGTGGTGCTGGATCACACCTATTTTTACCCCACCAGCGGCGGCCAGCCCCACGATACCGGCCTTTTGAACGATATCCCGGTTGTGGACGTGGTGGTCCGGCCCGGTGACGAGGCCGTGTTGCATGTATTGAATGCTGCGCCGACTCTGCCCGCAGGCCAGCCGGTACACGGCCAGATCGACTGGGACCGGCGCTTCGATTACATGCGCCACCACACCGGGCAGCATATTCTCTCCCAGGCGTTTATTCAGGTAGCCAACGCGGAAACTATCGGGTTCCACATGAGCCAGGACAGCATCACGATTGATCTGGATACTCCGGCGCTGAAACCGGCGAAGATCGATGCGGCGGAAGACTTAGCCAACCGGATCATTGCCGACAATCGCCCGGTGCGGACCTGGTTCCCGGCGGAATCCGAATTGGCCGACCTGTCGCTGCGTAAAGTGCCGGAAGTCGGCGGCAAGCTGCGCGTGGTCGATATCGACGGGTTTGATATGAACGCCTGCGGGGGCACTCATGTGGCCCATACCGGCGAAATTGGAATGATCAAGGTGCTGCGGGTGGAGAAGCGCGGCGATTCACTGCGCGTCGAATTCCGGTGCGGCGCGCGCGCTTTGCTTGATTACCGCGAGAAAAACGTCCTGGTCCACCAATTGGCCGCCGAACTCACCACCGGTTATTGGGAAATACCGGCGGCGCTGAACAAGCTCCGCGACGAAAATAAAGCGCTGCGGAAAGAACTGGGCGCGCTGCAATCCGTCCTGCTGGCGCACGAGGCCGACCGGCTGTGGCAGTCCGCCGCGCATCTGGATAGGCCAGATGGATACACGCTGGTGATCCAGGCATTTGAAGACCGCGACGTGAGCGAGGTCCGAACCATTGCCCAGAAGTTGATCGAGCATCCGGCCACCATCGCGTTATGCGGCGCGGCGGGCGAGAAAGCGCACCTCATCGCCGCGTGCTCGGATGATGTGGGCCAGGATATGGTCGCGGCGCTGAAACGGGGATTAGCCGTGTGGGGCATCGAACAGGGGGGCGGGCGTCCGACCTTTGCCCAGGGTGGCGGAGTCGCGGCGTCTGTTGAGGAAGTCCAGGCCGCGCTCGAAGCCGCCGCCGCGCATGTGACACGATAAGGATAGAAGGCTGTGCAGGAAATAGGTCCAGGCATTTTTATAGAAACGAGTTTCCGGCGCGTGACGGTCGGCGCGATCCTGACCGATGAAGGTTTTGTTTTGATCGACACGCCGCCGTACCCGGATGAAGCGCATTACTGGCGCAGAATGTTGGCCGAAATAGCGGACAAGCCGGTGCTTGCTATCATCAACACTGACTACCACCGGGATCGCGTATTAGGAAACTGCTGGTTCGATGCACGGGTGATTGTGGCGCACGAAAACGCCATCGCCCACATGCAAAACCTGCCGTCGGCGTTCGTCGATTCTGCCGTTGATGCACTGGCTCACGATCCTCTGGAACGCAGCCATTTTTCCGGCGCGCAGTTGAACATGCCCTCGGTTGGATTCACCCGCCGGATGCAACTACGGTTTGGGGGACGTGTCATTCCATTGCTTGCCATGCCCGGCCCGACTACCGGCAGTCTGTGGATCCATTTGCCCGATGAGCGGATTGTGTTCGTGGGTGACAGCGTTCTGGCGGACCAGCATCCCTACATTTCCAGCCCGTGTACCAAAAGCTGGCTGGACAGCCTGACCATTTTGCGCCGCACCCGTTTCCCGGCGGATCACATTATTCCGGGACGTGGCGCGCCGGTTGGCAAACCCGCTACCGAACCTATCTCGAATTACCTGCGGTTGGCCCGCCGCCGCGTGCAAAGTCTCTACCGTGCGGGCCGACCACGCGCCGATACCTCGACGCTTGTGCCGGAACTGATTGACCTGTTTCCCTGCGATGTGATGATGATCGAGCACATCCAACGCCGGATCAAAGGGGGATTGGACCGAATTTATGAAGAATTTAAAACGAGCGACAGGCCGGACGAAATTATGGATAGATAATTAATCCTATTACGGCGCTTTTCGCATATAATGGAAACTATACTTGGTACGCATAAAGGCAAAGTCAGATGCACACCTCCATCCTGTTTGTAGAAGATAACGAAGACTTGCGCGATAACGCGGCGTTGGTGCTTGGCCTGGAAGGGTACGCGGTGCAGGTGGCCCGTGACGGGCGCGAAGCCCTGGACCTGCTGAACACCGGGTATGTTCCCAACCTGATCGTCAGCGATATCATGATGCCGCGCATGGATGGGTATAAGTTCTTTGAAGCAGTGCGCGAAAAGAAGCATCTGGAAGGCGTACCGTTTATTTTCCTGACCGCGCGAGGCTCCCGTCGTGATCAGACTGACGGCAGGCGCGCCGGAGTGGACGATTACCTGGTCAAACCGTTTGAGCCGGAAGAATTTTTGATCGCTGTCCAAAGCAATTTGCGCCGGGCCGAGCGTATGCAGACGCAGGCTGCCGAGAGTCTGAATGATGCGCGCCGCCTGTTGGTGCAGGTGCTTTCGCACGAACTGCGTACCCCGCTCACGTATGTAACCGGGGGTTTTGCGCTGCTGGCCGAGGAATTGGAAGACCAGGGCGCGGCAGAAAATGACGATATCCACATCAGCCTGGAGTTGATTCAAAGCGGCACCCAGCGGTTAAACCGTCTGGCCGAACAAATGGTATTGTATTCCGAGATTATCAGTGGATTTGTCGAACAGCAAGTACGCAATACCGGCGAAGCCCTGGAACTCTCCGGCCTGGTTATTGATGCGCAATCGCTCCTTCACAATTTCATTCAAGAACGCCGCGTTACCTTTGAGCATGTCATGCCGGAGGGGAATACAGTGTCCGTGTTCGGCATCCGTGATTTGTTGATGACGGCCATTGGCGAGGTGATCCGCAACGCGATCCAGTATTCGCCCGAAGGGGCACAAATCAGACTGGTGATTGGCGCTGATGGTGGAGTAGGAACGCTAACGGTGATTGACCCCGGCCAGGGAATCGCGCCGGAACATCACCAGGCAATTTGGGATGTGTTGATTCAATCCGGGCGCGAAAACAACGAACAGCAGGGAATCGGGATGGGTTTGCCTATCGCCAAAGGGATCACCGAGGCACATCGAGGCAAGATCAAACTACTGCACAGCGTACCGGGTGAGGGCACCGCTATGCAGCTCTGTTTCCCGCTGGCGGCTGACGCTCCGGCCTGATCGTCGCTTGC
>JAFGTJ010000269.1 GCA_016934195.1 Anaerolineae bacterium
GTGATGGTGATGGTGATGTCGGCGGCGGTCGTACCGTCGTTCCGGGCCGCCGAAGCCCAGGACATGGAGCCGCTCAAGATCGGCCTGCTGACCGATCTGTCCGCCGGGCTGCTGCTCTACGGCATCGAACTGGAAAATGGCCTGACTCTGGGTCTTGACTATGCCACCAGCGGCACAATGGAAGTTGCCGGTCGCCCGATTGAGGTGATCGTGCGCGATTACGCCAATGATGCCGAACTCGCCGCATCCCAGGCCCGCGAACTGATCGAGGTCGAGGGTGTGGAAATCCTGGTCGGCGCGCCATCGTCCGGCGTGACGCAGGGTTTGGTCGATGTGGCGGCTGAAAACGATGTCATTTTGTTCGCCGGTCCTGCCGCTGACCCACGTATCACCGGCGAATTCTTCCAGCCGACGACCTTCCGCGCCTGCCGCAACTCGTTCCACGATGCGCTCGATATCGCGGCCTGGGCGGTTGAAAACGTGGGCACCAACTACATCCAGCTTGCGCCCGACTATGCGTTTGGTTATGGCTCGGTGGCGGCGTTCGAGTACGGTTTCGCCATCAAGGGCGCGACCTTTGTGGGTGACGCGATCTATGCGCCGACCGATACCACCGAATTCACGCCTTATCTCCAGCAGGTCATAGACTCCGGCGCGGACGGCGTGATCATCACCTGGGCGGGCAACAGCGCGATCAGCCTGTTCCAGCAAGCAACGGAACTGGGCTTAGGCGTGGATGAGGACAAACCGTTCATCATCACCGGCTTCAACTCCAACGATATCGTGCTGGCCTGGTCCGATGAATCCCAGATCGGCAATGTCGGCCTGATCGTGTACCACTACGCGATGCCCGACAACGAGATCAACGACTGGATGACCGAACAGCACATCGAACGCTACAACGATGTGCCGGACCTGTTCACCGAATGCGGGTTCGCCACCGCGCAGGCGCTGGTAGCTGGCGTGGAAGCCGCCGAAGGTTCGACCTTGCCCGAAGACCTGATCCCCGCGCTGGAAGGTTTGCAGTGGGAAGGGCCGAAGGGCACTTACACCATGCGCGCCGAAGATCACCAGGCGCTGATGCCGATGTACGTTGTGCAGCTCACCAACCTGACCGACCCCGATCAGAAGTTCTATGATCTGGTAGCGGAAGTTTCCGCCGAAGATACCGCGCCGCCGTGCCTCGCGCCTGCGGAGCGCAGCAGCGATACCTTACAGTGTTTGGGCGAATAGCCCGGCGCTGATCGTATATATTCCGGGGATGCCCCGCCGGACCTGACCGTGCGGTCGGGGGCATCCCCGGCTTGTTAGAAAGAGCAAGATACTTATGACGGACAAACCCGTTATTCTGGAAGGGCACGCGCTGCGCAAAGAATTCGGCGGGCTGGTAGCCGTCGCGGACGTACATATTCAGGTCCGGGCGGGCAGCCTGCATTCGATCATTGGTCCCAACGGGGCGGGCAAAACCACCCTCTTTAACCTGCTGACCGGCACCCTGAAACCCACCAGCGGGCAGGTGATATTTAAGGGGCAGGACATCACCGGGGAACCGCTGCACCGCCGCGTACATTTGGGGCTGGGCCGGTCGTTCCAGATCACGAATATTTTCCCCAGTCTGACCGTGCTGGAAAATGTGCGGTTGGCGGCGCAGGCGCTCGGCGGCGATAACTTCAAGTTCTGGGCGCATTTCAAGCGCTTCAAGCAGTATACCGAAACCGCTGTGTACGCGATTACCCAGGTGGGCCTGGAAAGTCAGATGCACGTTCCCGCCGTGATCCTGCCGCACGGCGACCAGCGCAAGCTGGAACTGGCGATCCTGCTGGCGTCCGATGCGGAATTACTGCTGCTGGACGAACCGACGGCGGGCATGGCAACCGAACAGGTCCCCATGCTGCTTGAAATAATCCAGCGCGTCCGGCAAACGGGCGACAAAACGATCATGCTGGTGGAACACAATATGAACGTGGTGATGAACATCTCCGACCGGATCACGGTCATGCACCTGGGCGAAGTTTTGGCCGAAGGCACTCCGGCGGAAATCACCCAGAACGAAACGGTCCAGAAAGCCTATCTGGGCGAACTGTACGGGGACTTTGCCGAAATCATCCAGGAGGGCGCGTGATGACGGATTACATCCTGGAAGTGCAGAATATCCACACCTTCATCGGGGAATTTCACATCCTGGAGGGCGTGACGGTCCAGGTTCCCCCCGGCAGCATCACGGTGCTGTTGGGACGCAACGGCGCAGGCAAAACAACCACCCTGCGCAGCATCATCGGGTTGACTCCCCCTCGCAGCGGCCAGATCATATTTAAGGGCGAAGTGATTCAGGGCCGCCGCGCCTATCACATCGCCCGCATGGGGATCGGTTATGTGCCGGAAAACCGGATCATTTTCCGCGACCTGACCGTCGCCCAAAATCTGCAAATCGCGGAACGGCAAAAGGGCGATCTCGACCGCAAGGCTGATTTCATCTTCACCCTGTTTCCTGATCTCAAGCGCCTGTACACCCTGCCGGGCGGCAATTTATCCGGCGGGCAGCAGCAAATGCTGGCTGTGGCGCGCGCCCTGGTGCCGGACAACGACCTGCTGCTGATCGACGAGCCAAGCGAAGGGCTGGCCCCGGTCATCATCGAGCAGATGATGGAAGCGATCCGGCAGTTGTCGTCACACACGACCGTGCTGCTGGTCGAGCAGAATTTCCAGGTGGCGAGCCGGTTGGCCGAACGTTACGTGATCATCGAGGAAGGGCTGTCGGTTCACGCCGGGTTGATCGCGGACCTCGTACAGGACCGGGACCTGATCAAAACGTATCTGGGCGTGGCATAGGGGGCTGGTATGTTGACTTATTTTGCGAACTTATCACCACAGCACCGCCGCTCCTGGGGATTGGTGGTCGCGTATGTTGCTTTATTGCTGGCCGTAAGTTATGTCGATTTTGGCTACAACACCGCCGGACAGACGGCTTTCCGGGGCATTTTGCTCGGAATGCTGGTCTTTATGGTGGCGTCGGGACTCTCGCTGATCTTCGGCCTGCTGGACGTGTTGAACTTCGCACAAGGGGCGTTTCTGCTGATCGGCGCGTATGTGGGCTACGACGTGTACACCTCCCTGGATGCGGGTACAACCGTGCGCTTCCTGGCAGCGATAGTCAGCGGTGTAGTATTTGTCGGCGTGCTGGGGGCCATCATGGAAACCGGCCTGATCCGCCCGCTGTATGACCGGCCCGTGTTCCAGATCGTGCTGACCTTCGGGCTGGCGGCGGTGCTGCTCGATCTGGTGGAACGCTACTACGGTCCCGACCCCAAGCAGCCGCTGGACCCGCCCGGTTTCCTGGACAACAACTTCACCCTGTTCGACCAGAGCTTGAGCTACTACCGGCTGTTTATCATTTTCCTGGGACTGACGATGATGGTCGGTGTGTTTCTGCTGCTGAATCGCACCCGCATCGGCATTATCATTCGCGCCGGGGTGCAGGACTCGGAAATGGTCCAGGCGCTCGGTATCAATGTCCGGCTGATCTTCACGCTGGTCTTTGTACTCGGTGCGGCGCTGGCGGCGTTGGGCGGAATCGCGCTGGTACCATACCAGGGCGCGACGCTGGAAATGGGCAACCAGTTTTTGATCCTGGCAATTGTCGTGATCGTGATCGGCGGTATGGGCAGTTACGAGGGCACGGCCATCGCCAGTATCGTCGTGGGCCTGACGCGCGCCGTCGCGGAACAGTTGTCGCTGGAACACTTTGACGCGCCGGTCCTGGCCGAAACGTCGATCCTGTTATTGATGATCGTGGTGCTGCTGGTGCAGCCGAGCGGCTTGTTCGGCAGGGAGGAATAGTCGATGATGTCGATGATTGAGCGCACCATCTACGCCAACACGCAAAAGATCAAAGACCCCACCCTGCGCGGACTGGCTGAGTCGGCGGCCCGGCTGGTGCTGGAAAACTGGGCCTATCTCCTGTTTGTGATCGTCCTGTGGCGTTTTCCCTACATCGTGGCCGACCTGACCGATACCGAGGTCCAGCCGCGCCGCCCCACCGGGGATTCGGTGTTCTGGCAGAGCGAAATGGCGCGCGCGCTGGCGCTGACATGTCTGGCAATGAGCTACAACCTGCTGTTCGGTTTCAGCGGCGTGATCTCGTTCGGCCATGCGCTGTTTTTCGGCGCGGGCGGGTATGTGACCTTCATTGTGCTGAACGAATATGACGCTTCGTACCAGCAGGGCGCGCTGATCGTGGTGATCGGAATCACGTTGATTCTGGCCCTGTTCAGCCGTATGAATGTCCGGCAGTTGCTCATCATCGCCCTGATCGGCGTGCTGCTGACGCTGCTCCTGATGCCGGGTGAGGGCACGCTCTCGTTTTACCAGGCCATCGGGTTAGCGGTCGTGGCAAGCATCGCCGTCAGCCTGATCTCCGGCGTGGTGACGCTGCGGCTGCGCGGTATTTACTTTGCCATGTTCACGCTGGCGCTGGCCGAAATGTTCTGGGTATTGGCGAAAAGCGGCACCTTCCGCGATATCACCGGGGCCGAGGACGGGTTGGGCTTCCGCGACATCCTGCCGGAATCCTTCAACCCCACACCGACCTTTGACGGCAGTCGCCTGGATATGTACCGGCTGACGGTGGTTTTCTTCGTGATCGTGTTCATCGCGATCCGGCGCTACCTCAATTCGCCGGTAGGCCGGGTGATGATCGCTATCCGTGAAAATGAGGAACGTGCCCGCACCATCGGCTACAACACCTTTTACTACAAGGTTCTGACGATGACATTCGCCGGGGTGATCGCCACCTTGAGCGGGCTGCTGTTCGTGATCTGGGCCACCGACAAGCGCGTCCATCCCGAAGCGCTCAGCCTGAAATACACCGTCGATCCGCTGCTGAATTCGCTGATCGGCGGAATCGGCACGCTGACCGGCCCGGTGATTGCGACGTTGGGCCTCTCGTTGGGCGAAACCTATTTGCGCAACGAGACGTTTACGCTGGATACCGGACTATTCGGCATCCTGACAGTGTGGCAGTTGGCGGTTGTGTTGGTCGTAGGACTCGTGTGGTGGCTGTTCCGCCGTCCGCTGCAAACGGGGCTGCGGCGTGTAGTAGACATGGTGCGCCGGGATACGGCACGGGCCGCGACATTCGCCAGCGGGACACACGGCCATTGGGCGTTGATTCTGGGTTACTACGGACTGGTGGTTCTGCTGCTGCTGGCGGTTGGACTGGTGATCGGCAGCGAGATCGCCCATAATCTCGAATTCAAGGGCGACGTGTATAACGTGTCGGATTTGTGGGAGCTGTTCCTGGGTATCCTGTTCGTGGTTGTGGTGATGGCACTGCCGCACGGCATTGTGGGGACCTGGAACACGTTTTGGGCCAACCGGCGCGTCCGCCGCCTGGAACAGTCCGCGCAACAATCCGCGCCGAAAGGGAATAACAGCGCGTCCTGATTTGCCGCCGGGCTGCTGAGCAGTCCGATTTTGTGTTTCTCTAAGGATATCGGTTACGTTAGTGCTGTGATAGTCGGGGTGACAGTCGGCATTATGCCGTATGTCACTAGGCGAATTTTCTTAGTCGCCATATAGTAAAAGTACAGGGGGCTGTGTTAATGCGCAGCCCGTATTTTTCTCGGAGTGTATGCTCTATGTCTAAAAGGAGAATGGAACAACTACATGAGTATTGTGTGGGAATCTCGGTATGCCTTGCGAATGCGAGGTGTTACCAGCTCAACGATCCGCGAGATACTGAAACTAACCCAACGACCTGAAGTTATATCTTTTGCGGGTGGATTACCCGCCGCCGAATATTTTCCAACCGAACGTTTTCAAGACGCCTGCCAGCGCGTACTGTCAAACAGCGCGCACCAGGCATTGCAATACAGCCCCACCGAAGGTTATCCCCCGCTGCGTGAATTCATCGCCGAACGCCTCAACCGCAGCTACAACATCCAGGTGGATATCGATAATGTGATGATCACGTCCGGCTCGCAGCAGGCGCTATCTCTGCTTGCCGGGCTGATGATCAATCCCGGTGATCATATCCTGGTTGAGCACCCGACCTACCTGGGCGCGCTGCAAGCCTTTAGCACGTTCCAGGCCAGCTACGTTTCGGTGCCGTGTGATGATAACGGCATTTGCGCGGAACAGGTGCCCGCCGCGCTGCGACATGCGCCGAAATTTATGTATATCCTGCCGAATTTCCAGAATCCCGGTGGGACGACACTGCACGCCGACCGCCGCCAGGAGTTGGTCAACATCGCGGAGGCGCACGGCGTCCCGATTGTCGAAGACGATCCCTACGGGATGCTGCGCTACGACGGCGAGGATATCCCGTCGCTGCTGGCTTTTGATGCCGAGCGGTTGGGGGGACGCGCACACCAGTATGACGGCAACGTGATCTACCTCAGCACGTTTTCCAAGTCGCTCGCGCCCGGCCTGCGGATCGCGTGGGTGGTTGGCCCGCCGCAGGTGCTCGCCCGGTTGGTCCAGGTGAAGCAAGGGGCCGATCTGCATACCAGCACCTTCAACCAGATGGTGATCTACGAAGTGGCGAAGGACGGGTTTATCGACGAGCATGTCGCTACCCTGCGCGAGGTGTACCGCAAACGCCGCGATGCCATGTTAGGCGCGCTGGACCGCTTCATGCCGCACGAGGTCCGCTGGACTCAACCGCAAGGTGGTTTGTTCCTGTGGATGCACTTCCCGGCCCAGATCAACGCCCGCGAACTGTTCGAGGCATCCGTCCGGCGTAATGTCGCCTTTGTGCCCGGTGACGCCTTTTTCACCGAACCCGATCCCCCGCCAACGGCCCGCATCAATTTCTCGTGCATGGACGAAGCCGGGATTGTGGAAGGTATCAAACGGATGGCCGAAGCGATTGAGGAACTACTGGTCGCCGCGCAGACACAGACTGTTGTGCCCTGATTGGTGGAGGCATGATGGACTGGCTAAACCAATACGAACCGAAAAAAGTGACCGCCGCCGAAGCGGTCCAGGTGATCAAGTCCGGCTACCGCATTTTTGTAACCGGCAACTGTTCGGTGCCGCAGTATTTGATGGAGGCGTTGAACGAACGCGCCCGCGAACTGGAAAATCTGCGGCTGATCCAGGTGCTGACCATCGGCAAGGCGGATTACGTCAGGCCGGAGATGGTGCCCCATATCCGTGTGAACTCGTTGTTTATAAGCCCCAACATTCGGGAGGCGGTCAATGACGGGCGGGCGGATTTTACCCCCGTCTTTTTGTCCGAAGTGCCGGGATTGTTCAAGTCCGGGCGGCTGCCGCTGGACGTGGCGCTGATCCACACCTCGACGCCGGATAAGAACGGCTACTGCTCGTATGGCGTGGAAGTCGGGATTACCAAACCGGCAGCCGAGAGCGCCAAGATCGTGATCGCTGAAGTCAACGCGCAAATGCCGCGCACCCTGGGCGACAGCTTCATTCACGTTTCCAAGCTGGATTACGTGGTCGAGGTGGACTACCCGCTGACCGAAATGCAGATGGCTGTTTCGTCACCGGAACAGGAAGCCATCGCCAACCATATCGCCGCCATCATCCCCGACGGCGCGACGTTGCAAACCGGCATCGGCGGCATTCCCGACGCGGTGCTGAAAAAACTGCACAATCACCAGCATCTCGGCGTACATACGGAACTGTTCGCCGACAGTGTGGTCGATCTGGTGGAGCGCGGCGTGATCACCAATGAGCGCAAAACGTTCCACCCCGGCAAGATTGTAGCCGGGTTTGTACTGGGCACGCAGCGGCTTTACGACTTTGTGGACGATAACCCGATTGTCGAACTGCACCCCACCGAGTACGTGAATGACCCGTTCAACATCGCCAAAAATGACCGGATGGTGTCGATCAACTCGGCTATTCAGGTCGATCTGAGCGGGCAGGTGTGCGCCGACAGCATGGGCACGCACCTGTATTCCGGCGTGGGTGGGCAGGTAGATTTTGTGCGCGGCGCGGCCCGCAGCAAGGGCGGAATGCCAATCATCGCCCTGTTGAGCACAGCCAAAGACGAGACGATCAGCCGCATCGTCCCCACGCTGACCCCCGGTGCGGGCGTGATCACGACCCGCAATGACGTTCACTACATCGTAACCGAATACGGCGTGGCCGACCTGTACGGGCGCACGGTCCGCGAGCGGGCGAAAGCGCTGGTTGATATCACGCATCCCCGGTTTCGCGCAGAACTGGCCGAGGCTGCCGGGAAATTGTACCACGTCCCGCAGTTCGTCGTGCCGAAGATGCCCACTGATTGAGATCGTTAGAGATCGTTAGAGATTGCTGAGATTGTTTGGATTGTTAAGAACATAACAAATAAGAACAGCAGTAAACCGTTGAAATTGTTTCCAGGAGTAATCTATGGCAAAGGGACGTATCGAGATTAACGAGCATACCTGTAAAGGGTGCAGCCTGTGTACGGTCGCCTGTCCAAAGGCGATCATCGAGATGTCGGACGGCCAACCCAACGCCAACGGGTATTACCCGGCGGTTCTGGTGGACCCGGATGGCGCTTGTACCGGCTGCGCGTTGTGCGCGGTGGCGTGTCCCGATGTGTGTATTACCGTCTATCGAGAGATTCCTGCCGGGACGCGCCATTCAGTGGCAGCGGTCTAGCGTGGAGGAGAGAAAAATAAACTTATGGCAGTTGAACTGATGAAGGGGAACGTGGCGCTGGCCGAAGCCGCCATTCGTGCGGGGGTCGAAGCTTACTTCGGTTACCCGATCACGCCCCAGACCGAACTGTTGGAACACATGGCAAAACGGATGCCGGAACTTGGGCGTGCGTTTGTTCAGGCGGAGAGCGAAGTCGCCGCGATCAACATGGTCTACGGCGCGGCCTGCGCGGGGGCGCGCACGATGACGTCCTCGTCCAGTCCCGGCATCAGCCTGATGCAAGAGGGTTTTTCCTATATCGCCGGGTCCGAAGTACCGGCGGTGATCGTGGACGTGATGCGCGGCGGACCGGGTCTGGGCAATATCCAGCCGTCGCAGGCCGACTACTTTCAGGTAACACGCTCCGCCGGGCACGGTGACTATCACCCGATTGTGCTCGCGCCCGCTTCGGTCCAGGAAGCCATTGACCTGATGGGACTGGCCTTTGACCTGGCCGACCAGTACCGCCACCTGGTTTTTGTGGTGGCCGACGGTTTGATCGGCCAGATGATGGAACCGGCGGAAATGCCACCGATGCAGCCGCTCCGCCAGGAACGCCCCGACTGGGCGCTGACCGGCGCGGAAGGCCGCGAGGTGAATACCATCGCCTCGTTAGAACTTCACGCCGAAGGGCTGGAAGCCGTTAATCTCCGCTTGCAGGCCAAGCTGGAGACGATTCGGGCCGCCGAACAGCGCTCGACCGAGATATTGACCGAAGACGCCAACCTGATCGTGGTGGGTTACGGCACTGCCGGACGCATCGCCCAGACCGCCGTGCTGCAAGCCCGCCAGCAAGGGCTGAAGGTTGGCCTGCTGCGCCCGATCTCGCTGTGGCCGTTCCCGGAAGAACGCCTGTCGGAACTATCCGACCGGGTGCAGGCTTTCCTGGTAGTGGAGATGAACGCGGGCCAGATGGTCGATGATGTGCGGCTGGCATCGGGCGGGCAGGTGCCGGTCCGGTTTTATGGCCGGATGGGCGGCATGGTCCCGGTTCCCGAAGAAATTCTCCACGAAATTGTGACGGTATACGAAAAACTGATCACCAGCGGCGTATAAGAAGCAGTGGTTAGTTTTGAGTTTTTAGTGCGTGGTTTTGGGTGATGGGTTCTTCGTGCTATGTGATCGCATACGAAAACCAACAACCAATAACTCAAAACTGACAACTCAAGACTGGAAAGAGAGAGTAACTATGGCAACCGCAACAATGGTTGAAGAACAGGTCGTCTACCAACGGCCCGAAGCGCTGAACGATATCCCGACGCACTACTGCCCCGGTTGTACGCACGGCATCGCGCACCGGCTGATAGCCGAAGTGTTGGACGAACTCGGCGTTCGCGAACGGACCATCGGCGTGTCGCCGGTTGGCTGTGCGGCCTTCGCCTACCAGTATTTCAATACCGACGGGGCCGAAGCCGCGCACGGTCGCGCCCCGGCGATGGCAACCGGGATCAAGCGCGTGCTACCGAACCGGGTGGTATTTACCTACCAGGGTGACGGCGATCTGGCCGCGATTGGCACGGCGGAGATCATCCACGCGGCCATGCGCGGCGAGAAGATCACCACGATTTTTATCAATAACGCGATCTACGGCATGACGGGCGGGCAAATGGCCCCGACCACGCTGGCCCACCAGCGCACCACCTCGTCCCCGACCGGGCGCGACGTGGCGCTGACCGGATTCCCAATCCGCATGTCGGAACTGCTGGCCCAACTGCCGGGTGCGGTCTACGTGGTGCGGCGCTCGCTACACAACGTCAAGGAGATCATGAAGGCCAAGCAAGCGATCCGCGTGGCGTTTGAGGCGCAGATCAACGGGTTGGGTTTTGCGATGGTCGAACTGCTCTCGACCTGCCCGACTGGGTGGAAGCTCACGCCGCCAGAGGCGATGGAGTGGCTCGAACAGGAAATGCTCCCGTACTACCCGCTGGGCGACTACAAGGTCGCGGACGACGTAGCGCCGCTGCTGAAGAAACGGAGGTAGGCTGACGTTATGCACGAAGAACTGATCTTTGCCGGGTTTGGCGGGCAGGGCGTTCTGTTCGCCGGGCAGTTGCTGGCCTATACCGCGTTGGCAGAAGGCAAGCACGTTACCTGGATTCCATCCTACGGGCCGGAGATGCGCGGCGGTACGGCTAACTGCACCGTCGTGGTCAGCCGCGATCCGATTGGATCGCCCGTTTGCCAGAATCCGAGTATCGCGGTGGTGTTCAATAACCCGTCCTTTGAAAAATACGAACCGCTGATGATGCCGGGCGGCCTGCTGATCACCAACGATTCGCTGATGGTCACGCAGCCGGAACGTGATGACCTGGAAATCGTGCCGGTTCCCGCGACCGAGTTGGCAACCCAGATGGGCGAAGTCCGTATTGCGAACATGATCTTGTTTGGCGCGTTGCTGGCCCGTAGACCGCTGGTCAGCGTGGACACCGTGCAGCGCGTCCTGATCGACAAACTGGGCAACCGCAAGGCCCACTTGCACGAGGCTAATATCACGGCGCTGAAACGCGGGATGGAACTCGCCCAACACGCTGAAGTCTAACCCCCACTGTTTCCCTTGCGCGTGGGAACCCGCCCGTCAGATTGACCAAATCTGGCGGGCGTATCATTGACACGGCCTGACCGGGTGTGATACCCTGTGACCTACAAAGCATTGATGGAGACGAGTAACAGGACTCACCCGGAGTCCAGAGAGCCGCTATCGTTGGGAATGCGGCCTCCGGCCCCTGTGAAAGACCCTCCTGAGCGTGGGGAAAAACGTCACCGACCAGTAAGCCCCGCCGGTCTGCCCCCGTTACCCGGCATCGACAAGGCCATCCCCGCGTCCAACTATGGATCGGCGGTGATGGTAAATTGCAGTGGCACCACGAACGAGCGCCTCCTTCGTCTGCAAACGTTGGAGGCGTTTATGTTTGGAGGTGCATCTTGCAAGACCGTATCTGGAGTACCCAACTCACCCAACACGTAGGCGAGCGCGTCCGGCTCGCCGGATGGCTGCACCATCTGCGGCGGCTCAGCAATGTCAGTTTTCTGGTGCTGCGCGACCGCCAGGGATTGGTCCAGGTCGTGATCGAAGACCCCGCGTTAGCCGATCATCTGGAAAAACAGTATCACGAGTCGGTGCTGGCGATTGAAGGGATCGTTGTGGCCGAACCGCAAGCGCCCGGTGGCGTCGAGCTTCACCAGCCGGTGATCGATGTGCTCGCGCCCGCCCACGAACCGCCCCCGTTTGACCTGTTCCGCCCGGCGATCCAGGCCCAACTGCCAACGCTGCTGGATCACGCGCCGGTCGCGCTGCGACATCCTCGCCAGCGCGCGCTGTTTGAACTCGCGTCCGCCTCGATGCGCGGCTTTCGGGCGGCGCTGCGAGCGTTGGATTTTACCGAAATCCAGACGCCCAAGATCGTGTCATCGGTGACGGAAAGCGGCGCGAACGTGTTCGCCGTTGATTATTTTGGGCGGACGGCGTATCTGGCGCAGAGTCCACAGTTCTACAAGCAGATCATGGTCGGGGTGTTCGAGCGCGTGTTTGAAGTCGGGCCGGTTTTCCGCGCCGAGCCGCACGCCACCACCCGCCATCTGAACGAATACGTCTCGCTGGACCTGGAAATGGGTTTTATTCGCGATCATCATGACGTGATGGCAACCCTCACGGACGCGCTGGCCGGGATGTTGGACACGATCCGGGCCGAAGCCGCTGACACGCTGGCGCTGTTGGGCGTGGTACTGCCGCAAGTGCCGCCGTCGATCCCGGTTATTCACTTTGCCGAAGCGCTAACGCTGATCTTCAAGGCGACCGGCGAAGACGCGCGCGGCGAACCGGACCTCGCGCCCGCACATGAGCGCTGGTTGGGCGATTGGGCGCAGCGTGAGCACGGCAGCGATTTTCTGTTTGTGGAAGGCTACCCGATGGCAAAACGCCCGTTTTACACCCATCCCAACCCGCACAGGCCGGAATTTTCCAACAGCTTCGACCTGCTGTTTCGCGGAATGGAGCTGGTTACGGGCGGGCAGCGCTTGCACCGCTATGAAGACTATCTCGTCGCGCTGAATGGCATGGATATCGAGATGCTGAACGGTTACTTGCAGGCGTTCAAGTACGGGATGCCGCCGCACGGTGGCTGCGCGATTGGGTTGGAACGGTGGGTGGCGCAGTTGGTCGGCGCGCAGAATATCCGCGAAACGACATTGTTCCCGCGTGACCTGAATCGCCTGATACCCTGAGGTGCGTTTTTGTAGGGACAATTCATGAATTGTCCCTACACGCGGCAAACTTCAAGTTCCCCCTGCCTCCGATCCATACACCCGGCTGGCAGGGGGAGGTAAGGGAGAGGCTTATTGGTGGTAATACACGTCCCAGCCGAGGTACTTGGTGAACGCTTCGTAAATGATGTCCGCCACCTGGGTCAGATTCGCGGCGACGTGGTGCTCAAAGGCGTTTTCGCAGATGTAATTGAGCAAGCGCTGGTAGTTGGGCACCTGGACCACGCCGTACCCGCCGAAGGTGTCGATGGGATCGTCGGTGAAGGTGCCTTCACCCACGTAGGCTTTGATTTTGCCGGTGAAATCATCGGTGCTGACGCGCAGATAGGTAAACGGTTTGGCCTTGATGCGCCCGTAGACCGTCCCCCAGGTGTTATCCATACCCACGCTGCCCGCGATGATTTCCTGGTAATCGAGCACCGGCAGATCGTCGGTAAAGACCGCTTTGGGCAGGTTCGAGCAGTGGAAGACCACGCCTTTATCGGGATCGTCCCCGTAATTGTTGTTCCAGTCGAGCAGGGCACTCGGTTGGCCGGACGCCAGCGCCATCGCGTACATGGCGGTTGTCCCGACAATATCAGTTTCGCACGCGGACGGGGCCAGCGAGTTGCTGAGCATACTCATCAACGTGCAGGGAACCACGCCGAAATATTCCTGCAAGCTGGTCCAGCACTGGATCGCGGTGGCGTCGTACTCGTTGGCGCTGACCCATTCGTCGATCACCACGCCGAGCTTGGCGATACGCAGCATCGCTTCGGCGGGAATCTTGGCGGCGTTGGCATAAGCGTTGATCGCGGCGATCTTGGCGGTCACGCGCGCGTCATCGTCGGCCATTCGTTCGACCTGCCCCAACGCCTCGGAGAGATCGAGCGTTCCAACTGTAATCCCGGCACGTTCGAGCAGTTTTTCACTGAAACGCACGGTATTGAAGGCCACCGGGCGCGCGCCCAACATCCCGAACCGCGCGCCCTTGAGTCCGCCGACGACCCGGCACACGCCCGCGAATTTGCGCAGGTCGGCGCGGAATTCGGCGCTTTCGGGATCGACGGTGTGCCGCGTGGTCAGGCTAAAGGGGATGCCATACTGTGTCAGGTTATTGCAAATTGACATCTTGCCGCAAAAGCTGTCGCGGCGGTTGTTGATGTCCATCTTGGTCGGATCGTCGGGCGTGGCCTGGATCAGCACCGGCACGTTCAAATCGGCGAAACGCAGCGCATTCGCCATCCCGCTTTCTTCCCCGAAGTTGGGCAGCGTGATCAGGATGCCGTCGATTTCTTCGCGGTGAGCTTTGAATAATTCGGCGCACTTATGCGCATCGCTCAGGGTTTCGACACTGCCGTATACGGTGTCTTCCGGGCCAAGCGCGACGACGTTGATGCCTTCTTCTTCCAGCACCTTGAGTATGGTTGCGCGTCCGGTTTCGGCCAGGTGACTGGGGAAGAATCCCCGGTTGCCCACGATCAATCCTAATGTAACTTGCTTCATCGAACAAATCTCCTTTTCAACAACGTAGCACGTTGGGTTAGGCGCGAACCAGGGGTTCAAGCGTATCGCCCAACCGAATTAAATTAACCATACACCACAGCTTTTTTACTGACCGTATACCGTAGTATACCGCGTATGCAACTTTTTGATATGCTCCTCCGCGATTGGAATCGGCTCGCCCAGTTGGTGCGCCAGGAAGACCGTGCGCGCCACGTCTTCGCACATGATGGCCGCTTTGACCGCCGCTTTGGGCGTTGGGCCGATGGTGAATACCCCGTGATTCTGCATGATCACCGCCGGGGAATGGGGGTTCGGGCCTTCGCGCAGCACGCGCACGACCTCGCGCCCGATTTCCTCGCCGCCGATCAGGGCAAATCCGCCACACGGGATCACGCCGCCAAATTCGTCGGCCATCGCGGTCAGCACGCACGGGATATCACGACCGAGCGCGGCCCACGCCGTCGCGTAAGGGCTGTGAGTATGCACCACGCCACCGACCTCCGGCAGTTCGCGGTAAATGTAGCAGTGGGTGGCCGTATCGGACGATGGTTTGTAGTCGCCTTCGAGCACGTTCGCGTTGGCGTCCACCACTACCATATTTTCCGGTCCCAGGTCGGGGAACATGATGCCGCTGGGCTTGATCACGATATGGCCGGTTTCGGGATCGCGTCCGCTGACATTGCCGCTCGTCCAGGCCACCAACTCATTCGCGGGCAGGTAATCGTGCAGGTCCGCGACCGTTTTACGCAGCGCTTCTAGCATGGTTACTCCAATCCTCTCGCTTTGTTACGGATCGCCCGCAGGCGTTTCATGACGTCGTTTTCGCCGCGCCCAAAATAATCGTGCAGCAGGACGTATTCGGCGAATAATTTATCGTAGACCGCCTGATTTTCTGGGATCGGCTTCGCTACCTCGTCCTTGAGCTTGCCCATGACCTTTGCCGCCGCCTGAATGTCGGGATACGCCCCCGCCGCGACTGCCGCGTGCATGGCGCTGCCGAGCGCCGGACCCTGCGCGCTGTCGATGATGCGGAATTCGCGCCCGGTCACGTCGGCGTAAATCTGCATCAGCAGCTTATTCTTTTCCGGCAGACCGCCCGCCGCGACCAGTTCGGTAATCGGGACGCCGTTGTTTTCAAACGCCTCAACGATCACACGGGTGCCGTAAGCGGTGGATTCGATCAGGGCGCGGTAAATGTCCGGGGCGCGGGTTGCCAGCGTCGCGCCGACCAGTAAGCCGCTGAGGTCCACATCTACCAGGACGGAGCGGTTGCCGTTCCACCAGTCCAGCGCCAGCAAACCGTGTTCACCGGGTTTCTGCTTGGCGGCTTCGGATTCGAGATAACTGTGCAGGTCCAAACCCGCGTTTTTGGCCGCTGCGTGATATTCCGGCGGGACGGCGTTATCCACGAACCACGCGAAAATGTCGCCCACGCCGCTCTGCCCGGCCTCGTAGCCGTACATGCCGGGGATGATACCGCCATCCACCACGCCGCACATACCGGGGACTTCGTGCAGTTCGTCGCCCAGGACCATGTGGCAAATGCTGGTTCCCATGATCATGACCATGCGACCGGGTTCAACCACCTGCGCCGCCGGGACGGTGACGTGCGCGTCCACGTTCGCCACCGCGACCGCGATCCCCGGTGTGAGTCCGGTCCAACCCGCCGCTTCCTCGGTGAGTCCTCCGGCACGCCCGCCCAGCGGCGCGAGATCGGTCATCATCTTGTCTTCAACCACCGTCGCCAGTTTGGGATGCAGTGCCGCCAGGTACTCTTTGTTGGGATACGCGCCGTCCTGGTAAATGGCTTTGTACCCGGCGGTGCAGGTATTGCGCGTCTCGACGCCGCACAACTGCCAGATCACCCAGTCCGCCGCTTCGAGCATACGGTCGGCGGCGTCGTAGACTTCCGGCGCTTCGTCCAGAATTTGCAGCATTTTGCTGAAGAACCACTCCGACGAAATTTTGCCGCCGTAACGGTCCAGCCAGGACTCGCCCATCGCGCGCGCCGTCGCGTTGATCTTGTCGGCTTCGGGTTGGGCGGCGTGGTGTTTCCACAGCTTGACCCAGGAATGCGGGTTATCGCGCCATTCGGGGAGGCGGCACAGCGGCGTGCCGTCGGCTTTGACGGGCAGCATGGTACAGGCCGTGAAGTCGATGCCGATGCCGATCACGTCCGCCGGGTCGATGCCGCTGGTTTTGACTGCCTGGGGAACGGTGTTTTTCAACACGCCGATGTAGTCATCGGGATTTTGCAGCGCCCATTCCGGCGGAAGCGGTTTGCTGCTGCCGGGCAGGTGCTCATCGATCACGCTGTCGGGGTAGGGATAGACCGCGCTGCCGAGTTCCGCGCCGTCGCTGACGCGCACCACCACCGCGCGCCCGGATTCGGTGCCATAATCCACGCCGATAGTATATTTTTCGTCTGTCATTAGTTGGAGTCTCCGTTAATGAATAAAAATTGTTGGTTTTGGGTTGTGAGTTATGGGTTTTGAGTAAAAACCCAACAACGCATAACCCAAAACTCATCACTCATCACTGCCTACCTTGCAGGCGCTCTGACGCGCCACGAAGACCGGGTACAGCACGCGCTGGTGCAGCGGGAGGTCGGGTTGGGCGATCAACGCCATTAAGTATTCAACGCTCTGTTTGCCCAGCGCCGCGAAATCCTGCCGGATGGTGGTAAGCGGCGGGTCGAAATAAGCCGCTTCGGGAATATCATCGAAGCCCACCACCGACACGTCCTCCGGCACGCGCCGCCCGGCTTCACGCAGCGCCCGGATCGCGCCCAGGGCCATCTGGTCATTCCCGGCGACCAGTGCCGTGAAGGTCGCGCCGCTTTTTATCAGGTCGCGTGTTTTGCGGTAACCACTGGATGCCGTCCAGTCGCCCTCAAGGGCTGGACCTGGTTCTATCCCGGCGGCGGCCAGCGTATCCAGCCAGCTTTGATGGCGGGCCTGTGCGCCGAACCAGTCCAACGGCCCGCTGATCGCGCTGATGGCGCGGTGGCCCAGGTCGAACAGGTAGCGGGTCGCAAGCTGGCTGCCGTAACGCTGGTCAATCACGACCGACGGCATCTGTGCGCCTAACTGGGTGTCGATCAACACGAACGGGACACCGCCGCATATATGGGCAAAATCATCATAATCCGCCCCGGTGACGGGTGAAATGAACAGCACGCCGTCTACCGACCGGTCGCCCAAATCGTCCATGGCGCGGCGAATGTCGTCAAAGGAAAAGGTGCTGACCGTCGAGAGGCTGACGCCGTAACCCTGGGTGCGGGCGGTGCGCTCGATGTGGTTGACCATCTGGGCCGGGCCGTAGTGCGTCATGCCGAAACTGATAATGCCCACCATGCACGACCGCTGCGTCGCCAGGTTGCGCGCCGCGCGGTTGGGACGGTAATCCAGTTTACGGATCGCGTCCTGCACGCGGCGGCGGGTATCCGCCGAGACGTAAGGATGGTTGTTGACTACCCTCGACACGGTTTGGGCTGATACCCTGGCTTCTCGTGCGACGTCTTCCAGGGTGATGCGCTTTGAGTCTGATTTAGGCATGAGTTGGTTTCTGTTTGAAATCTGCTAACGCTAACATAATAACATGCCGGAGATAGCAAGGTCAAGTGATTATTGGGGCGTTGAGGGAGACTGTTAGCGCAAACACGATTCATTGTAACCATCCTGGGAACCGTCCCAGGATGGTTACAGGCTGTGGTACAATTTGCCAGTATATTGATGTACTCAAAAGGATGAAAACAGCTTGAAACGCGATATCGTCGGCAAACTGGCCGCTGAACTTACGCTGCGCCGCGATCAGGTCCAGCGCACCGTGACCCTGCTGGATGAGGGGAACACGATCCCCTTTGTGGCCCGCTATCGCAAGGAGATCACCGGCAGCCTGGACGAAGAAAAGCTCCGGGCGCTGCTGGACCGGCTGACCTACCTGCGCAAACTGGCCGAGCGGCAGGACGCCGTGATCGCCAGTATCACCGAGCAGGAGAAACTCACGCCGGAACTGGAAGCCGCGATCCTGGAGGCCGACACGCTGCAAGCGGTCGAGGACCTGTATCTGCCCTATAAGCCCAAGCGCCGCACCCGCGCCATGATCGCCCGCGAGCGCGGCCTGGAGCCGCTGGCCGACCGCATCCTGGCGCAGCCGGAAACACACGAATCGCTGGACGCGGCGGCACAGCCGTTTCTCAGCGATGATGTACCGACCGCCGAAGATGCGTTCCAGGGCGCGCGCGATATCGTGGCCGAGATCATGGCCGACGATGCCCGCGCCCGCGATCTCGCCCGCCAGCAAACGCGGCGGCAGGGTCGCATCACGGCGCGGCTGGCCGATGCCGACAAAGACCCCAAACAGGTCTACCGGACCTATTACGAATTTGAGGCGGCGCTGCGCGCGCTGCGTCCTCATCAGGTGTTGGCACTCAACCGAGGTGAGCGCGAAGAAGCCTTAAAGGTCAAACTGGACGCGCCGGGGGAAGATATTACCGCCGGACTGCTGCGATTCTACCCGCCCAAGCGCCGATCACCGTTTGCCGACCAACTCCGGTTAGCCGCCGCCGATGCGTATAAGCGGCTGGTCGCGCCCGCCATTGAGCGTGAATTACGCCGCGAATTGAGCGATACCGCCGATGGGCACGCCATTGGCGTGTTTGCCACCAATTTACGCGCGCTGCTGCTGCAACCGCCGCTCAAGGGCTACACGGTCCTGGGGATCGATCCGGGATTCCGCACCGGCTGCAAGGTCGCGGTGGTGGACGCAACCGGCAAGGTGCTCGATACTGCCACCATTTACCCGCATGGGCCGCAAAATCGCCGCAACGAGTCGCTGCATACCCTGGCGGGACTGGTCCAGCAGCACGGCGCGAACCTGATCGCTATCGGCAATGGCACGGCTTCCCGTGAAACCGAAGAACTGGTCGCCGCGCTGCTGCGTGATTATGACTATGACGCGGCGCAGTACCTCATGGTCAACGAGGCGGGCGCGTCGGTGTATTCGGCCTCGCCGCTGGCGCGGGCCGAACTGCCGGATATGGACGTCACCATACGCGGCGCGGTGTCGATTGCGCGGCGCGTGCTCGATCCGCTGGCCGAACTGGTCAAGATCGATCCGCGCAGCATCGGCGTCGGGCTGTACCAGCATGACGTGGACCAAAAAGCATTGGGCGCAAAATTGGACGAAGTGATCGAGTCGGTCGTGAACCGGGTCGGCGTGAACGCCAACACCGCTTCGCCCGCCCTGCTGCAACACGTCGCCGGACTGGGGCCGAAACTGGCCGAGCGCGTGGTCGCGCTGCGCGACGCCGAGGGCGCGTTTCCGTCCCGGCTGGCGGTCAAGCAGGTCAAGGGCATGGGCGACAAAACCTTCGAGCAGGCCGCCGGGTTCCTGCGCATACCGGACGGTGACAATCCGCTGGACAATACCGGCGTCCATCCCGAATCCTACCCGGTGGTGGAACGGCTGCTGCAACGGCTCGGTCTGGCGCTGTCCGATCCCGACCTGGACGCGCACATCCGGCAGCAGCGGGCCGGACTGGACGTACCCGCGCTGGCGGCGGCGCTGGACGTTGGTGTGCCCACTTTGCAAGATATTCTGGATGACCTGAGCCGCCCCGGACGCGATCCGCGCAGCGAACTCGATCCTCCGGTGCTGCGGTCCGACGTGCTGAAAATGGAGGATTTGCAGCCGGGTATGATACTTACCGGCACGGTGCGTAACGTGGTCGATTTTGGCGCGTTCGTGGATATCGGCGTCAAGCAGGACGGGCTGGTGCATATTTCCGAGATGGCCGACACTTACGTCAATAACCCGTATGATATCCTGGACGTAGGCGACGTGATCGAGGTCACGGTCTTGCAAGTGGACCTGGACCGGGGCCGCATCAGCCTGAGTATGCGCAGCTAATTTTTTCACCACAAAGACACAGGGAGCACAGAGAAGAAAAAATCTTTTTTCTCCTGCTTTTTAGAAACTCCGTGTCCTCTGTACCTCTGTGGTGGATTTATTAAGCGCGGCGGTTTTGGCACGGTAGGGGGCGGCGCGTTATAGTACGGGAAAAGGATTTGGGCGAACGCGCCTGGGTAGAATAGGGGATATTTCATTATGGCAGATTTGAGCGGTCACATTGCACTCGTAACGGGCAGCGGGCAGGGCATTGGGAAGCGGATCGCGCTGGAACTCGCCCAACTGGGCGCGACGGTGTGTATCAACGACATCAACGAAGCCAGCGCGAATGCGGCGCTGGCCGAAGTCCGCGAACGGGGCGTTGAGGGGACGGCGTTCACCGCCGACGCCAGCAATACCGAGCAGGTGGACGGGATGGTCAAAGCGATCCTGGACCAGTACGGCCAGATCGATATCCTGGTCAACAACGCCGGGACCACCCGCGATAACCTGATTGTACGGATGGACGAAGCGGATTATGATTTTATCCTGCGTGTCAATCTCAAGAGCGCGTGGGTGTGCTCGAAAGCCGTCACGCGCCCCATGATGCGCAAGCGGTCCGGTCGCATCGTGAACATTACCAGCGCCAGCGGCCTGATGGGACAGATCGGCCAGACCAATTACAGCACCAGCAAGGCGGGCATGATCGGGCTGACGAAAGCGCTGGCGCGCGAAGTGGCGTCACGCGGGATTACGGTCAACGCGGTCGCGCCGGGCTTTATTGACACCGTCCTGACACAGCAAATGCCGCCCAACATTCTGGAAGAACTGCTGAAATACATTCCGTTGGGACGCAAGGGCACGATTGACGACGTGGCGTATGCCGTCGCGTTCCTGGTATCCGACCAGGCAAACTACATCACCGGGCAGGTCCTGTCGGTTGATGGCGGATTGGTGATGAGTTAAAAGAAGTGGTTGGTTTTTGGTTTTTAGTTTTTGGTGGAGAAGCGCGCTGTTCAACCGTGTCCGAATCCATCGCTGAGAACCAACGACCAACAACCAATAACTAACAACCGAGGTATATCATGGTAACACCCCGACACCCAAATGATACGGTTACGATTGCGCCGGGCGTGCTGCTGACGATTGCGCGGCTGGCAACCCTGGATGTGCCGGGCGTGGTGCGGATGGGCAGCACCCCCGGCGGCGTGGACCGGCTGTGGCGGCGTACTCCGGCAGCAAACGGGGTGCAGATCGCCGTGAATGACGACACCGTGACCGCCCACCTGTACGTGGTGGCCGATGCGGCAACCAGCCTGCGCGATACCAGCGTCCAGGTGCAAAAATCGGTTGCCCGGTCCATCCGTGAAATCCTGGGTATGGGCGTTGAATCGGTGAACGTGCATATCGAAGACGTGACGTTTATCCCTGTACCGGACAGCTTAGATAGCGCATCACCGGAGCAATCGTAAGAACCGTGTCTACTTCTACCGTGTCTACACTCGTGGATTACCGTCACGAAGCGCGCCATCTGGCCTTACAAGCGCTCTATGAACTGGACTGCACATCGCACCCGGTCGGTGTGGTATTGGCCGGGCGTCTGGTCGCCGGGGATCACCAAGACGAGACAAACCAACTTGTTGCCCGGTTGGTGCGCGGCGTGATCGAGTACCGGAGCCGGTTGGATGCGCTCATTCGCCAGTATGCGCCGGATTTTCCGCTGGCCCAACTTGCCATCATCGACCGGAACATTCTACGGCTCTCGGTGTACGAGATGAGCGTAGAGGAGTTGGTGCCGATTCGGGTTGCCGCCAGCGAAGCCGTCCGGCTGGCGAAGATATTCGGCGCGGAGAATACGGCCCGGTTTATCAACGGCGTGCTTGGCGCATTGACCTCAAACGAACCCGACATTAAGGGCATGTTCAGCCAGGATTAATAAATTTATGCCAGACCCAACTACCGCCCAACAGGAACAGGAAGAAAAAACACAGCGGTACACATCCTGGCAAGCGCTGACCGGCGATGCCGACGAAACGCCGCTTTCGTTATTGGATCACTTGAACGAACTGCGAATGCGCCTGTTCCGGTCGCTGATGGTATTGTTCGGCGGTGTACTGTTCTCGGCAGTCTTTACCAGCCAACTGTTGAAGTATCTCATCAAGCCGTATGGTCACGAGCTTCAGGTGCTTGGCCCGACCGAAAGCGTGGTGATCTACTTCCGCGTGGCGCTGATGTCCGGCGCGATCATTGCCATCCCGTATATCACCTACCAGTTGTTTATGTTCATGGCTCCCGGCCTGACGCGCAAGGAAAAACGCTACGTCTACCGCTCACTGCCCGCCACAACCGGGTTGTTTTTGCTGGGGGTGGCGTTCGCGTGGTTCATCATGATTCCGTCCGCGCTCGGCTTTCTCGAAGAGTTTGAAAGCGACATTTTCCGCGCCGAGTGGACTGCCGAGCGGTATGTCGCCTTCCTGACCTCGCTGCTGTTCTGGATCGGAGTGGCGTTTGAAATGCCGGTCGTGGTGTATGTGTTTGCCCGGTTAGGCATCGTGGGACCCGGCGCGCTGATCCGAAACTGGCGGTTGGCGGTGGTGCTGATCACCATCGTGGCGGCCCTGATCACCCCGACGGTCGATCCGTTTAATATGCTGCTGGTGACGACTCCGTTGATTGGATTGTATATCGTCAGCATCGGCATGGCGTTTATTGCTTACCCGCGCGCATTGCGTGGATAGGTGTACAAATCGTTGGTGTAGTAGGAGAAAATTACTGCATGTCTAAACCCCGTGTTTTGATTATGGGAGCCGCCGGGCGCGACTTCCACAACTTTAATATGGTTTACCGTGATAACGATGCGGTCGAGGTGGTTGCTTTTACTGCCACCCAGATTCCCGATATCGAGGGCCGGACCTATCCGCCTCAACTGGCCGGGACGCTGTACCCCGACGGCATCCCAATTCACGACGAAAAAGAGCTTACGAAACTCATTGCCTCCCAAAATATTGACGAAGTAGTATTTGCTTATTCGGACGTGTCGCACGAATACGTGATGCACAAGGCCAGCCAGGTGCTCGCCGCCGGAGCGGATTTTCGTATCATTGGGCCCCGGCACAGTTTGCTCAAGAGCAGCAGCCCGGTCGTCGGGATCGGCGCGGTGCGGACCGGCAGCGGCAAAAGCCAGACAACGCGCGCCGTGAGCGATGCGTTACGCAA
>JAFGTJ010000270.1 GCA_016934195.1 Anaerolineae bacterium
CGGGGCGACCCTGGTGCGGGCGCGCCTGTGGCACAATCCCGACTGGACGAATTACAGCACAGTGGACGACGTGAAACGCACCTTCACCCGCGCCCGCGATGCCGGTATGGAGACGCTGCTGGATTTTCATTACTCGGACAACTGGGCCGATCCGGGAAAGCAGGAAATCCCGGCGGCGTGGGTCGATATTGCCGATGATGACGCAGCGCTGGCCGAGGCTCTCTACGGCTATACCTATGATGTGTTGCAGGAATTGTATCAGGCGGACCTGACTCCGGCGTTTGTCCAGGTGGGCAACGAGATTAACCCCGGTCTGCTCAAAAAAGATGGCGCGCCGCAGGATTGGCCGCGTGACGCGCTGCTGATCAACGCGGGCATTCAGGCTGTGCGGGATTTTGCGGCGGAAACGGATACCGATCCGAAAATTATTCTGCATGTGGCCCAACCGCAAAATACCGGCTGGTGGTTCACCGAGGCGGAAGCCAGCGGGATCACCGATTTTGACGTGATCGGCATCTCGTACTACCCGCAGTGGAGCGATTTTTCGATTGGTGACGTGGGCGCGCATGTGAGTTACCTCCGCCAGCGGTTCGGCAAAGACGTGATGATTCTCGAAACGGCGTATGGCTGGACACATGAGGCTGTGAACGAAACCGCCGGTAACATTCTGAATCAAGGCGTGCGCGGCTATTCCTTTTCGCCGGAAGGCCAGCGTCATTTTATGACGGATTTGACCCAAAGCCTGATCAGCAACGGCGCGTTGGGTATTGTGTACTGGGAACCGGCCTGGGTCTCTACCGGATGTTCGACCCGGTGGGGGCAGGGATCTCACTGGGAAAACGCGACGTTTTTTGATTTCCAGAATGGCAACGAGGTCTTGGAAGGTATCAATTTTCTGGACCATGAAACGTACTGGTATCCCGATCAGCCGTCGGACGGCGTGGTCGAGGACGGGTACGGCGATCCGCTGGTCGATGATGCGACGGGCGACGTGATTGACTCGATTGCCGCGCTGGATTTTACCGGCCTGTATGTGATGGCCGATGAGGGGGTTATTTCCCTCGCTGCCACCATCGCGGGGGACGTGTATTCGGAAATTGGCACGTTTTTGGTTTACATCGACACGACCCACGATACGCAGGGGGCCGACGTTGATATCTTGCGGCGTCCGATCACGGTAGCCGATCCCTTCAAGCCGGAATTTCGCCTCGATATCGGTATCCGGGAGGAGGGCGGTATCTCCAGCGGCGGCGTGACGCTCAACGCCTGGATTGACGGCGCGTGGGACCAGATCGCTTTCACCGGCAATCTGGCGATCCGGGCGGGCGACACCTCCGTGATTGAGTTTCAGGTGCCGCGCAGTCTGCTGGATGATCCGCCAGTGATCAACGTGGCCGTGATCAGCACGGATCGGGGCCGGGTGCATACCGCCGGGGATATCCTGGGGACTGATTTCACGCCCGCCGACTGGTCCGAGCCGCTGGTCCTGGATACGTTTTTTGAACTGCCGCTGGCGCAGTAGCCTTTTTCCTTTCTCCGATCCTTTCCCCATCCCGGTCTATACACTGATGGAGAAAGAGGGGCCAACCGCATCACCTCGAACGCTTTTCCCCCTCGCCACCCTGGTTGGGGAGGGGGAAACTAACGATCACTCCATTAAAAATTCATCCCCAAAACCATTTTCTAACCTTGTTGACTTTATTTTAGCCTTATGCGATAGTTATATTTGGTGGTCATATATAAGGATGTCTCACGACATCCTCAAGGAGATGGGGGTATGTTGTCACGTTTCCATACGATTAGCCGCGTTTTGTTTATTCTATGTCTACTTTCCACGCTTGTCCTGGCAGCCTGTGGTGACGACGGTAAAAAAGATGAGAAGACCGAAACCAAAACCATCGGGGTGTTAAACATATCGCCAGGGATGGAGTTGGTGCTGGCCGGGTTTAAGGATGTGATGGCTAGCGAGTTTGGCTACATCGAGGGCGAAAATGTCACCTATATTTATGGTGGCCCGTCCGGCTCGGTCGAAGGGCTTGATCCACTCATTGATGATCTTAAAACGCATGACCTGGACCTGGTTTTGGCGTTTGGCACGCCGCCCGCGCAAAAGGCTGAAGCTGCGTTTGCAGATACCTCAATCCCCGTTATCTTTGGGCCGGTCAACGATCCCATTGCGGCGGGATTGGTTGAAACGATTGCCGGACACCCTGAGAATGTGACCGGGATTCAGAACGGGGCGTCGGTCGCTAAAGGGCTGGACTGGCTGGTGCAAACCATGCCGGGGGTAGAGCAAGTGTACGTTCCCCACAATCCCCTGGATTCCAGTTCGGTTGCTTCGTTGGCCTCCATTCAAGAGGTCGCACCCGGCTTAGGGATCGAACTGCTGATCGGTGAGGTTACAACCAGTGACGAACTGACCGAAGCGTTGGCAAACATTCCTGAAGATGCCGACGCGGTACTTGTGCTGCGGGTTGCTATGTTCGATGCCCGTACCGCCGATATTGTGTCAGCCGCCACCGAGAAGGACCTGCCTGCGATGGTATCCAGATCGGATGTATTGGAATTCACCGGGGCGATAATCGGCTTTGGCCCTGATTTTTACAATATCGGTCAACGGATGGCACGCCTCGCCGACCAGGTTTTTAAGGGGACTGAAGCGTCTGCGCTGCCCATCGAAACCGCCGAGGAATTTCTCAGTGTCAATCTGGCTGCGGCACGGGCAATCGGGGTAGAAATCCCGGACGCCATTCTGCGACAGGCCAACAACATTGTTGGGCAGACGGCAGAGTCAGAGTAAGCGCCGATCAGGGCTAATCCCGCAGTTTGTCCGCGATCAACTCAATCGGGTGCAGCGGGTGGCGGTCGGTGCCGTGTTCGATCTGTTCGCGGCACGAGACGCCGCTCGCCACGATGATCGCGTCCGGCGCTTCATGTATCGCCGGGAGCAAGCGCTGTTCGGCCACCGCGACGGACAGGTTGTAATGCTCCGCCTCGTAGCCGAAACTGCCCGCCACGCCGCAGCACCCATCATCCGGTTCCGTGACCGTGCAGTTGGGCAGCAGTCCCAGGACGCGGTGTGCCGCCGTCGTGCCCCATAGTGCGCGCTGGTAGCAGTGCCCGTGCATGACCACCTCGCACGGCGTCGTGTCAAACTGCAAATCATCCAACAGCCCGTGATCGGCGGCATCGGCCAGCCATTCCTCGACCGTGATCACGGCGTCCGCGACCCGCTGCGCATCGGCGCGTTGTTCGGACGGCACGAGATCGGGGTATTCATCCCGGTAGGCGGCGGCGCAGCTTGGTTCGATGAACATGAACCGCTCGCCGCGCGCTACCTGCGGGGCCATACGCTGCACGTTGCGGACCGCCAGCCAGCGCGCATCATCCAATAGACCCTTTGAGATCAGCGGACGCCCGCAGCAGTCGATCTCGCGTGGTCCCCAGACTTTGACATCGAATCCGCCCGCGTCGGCTACTTTGAGCGCGGCTTTGCCCAAATGCGGGAAATTGTACTCGGTGTAGGTATCCGCGATGAGGATCGGGGCCGGTTTGCGCCCGCTGCGCCCGGTTACGGTGGGGACATACTGCCGGGTGTACCACCGGCTGAAGCGCTGCGGCGCGAACAGCGGGAACTGCCGTTCCTTCGTGATGCCGATCCGCCCAAAGGCCCACTTCGCCGGGGCGGATTTCAGGACCAGGTTGGACAGGACCGGGACCAGACTGCCTAACTGGTTGAGGCGGTGAATGTGCCCGAATATCCACGAGCGCAGCGGGACCCGGTGCGCGTCGTAGTACGCGGCGGTGAATTCCGCTTTGAGCCGCGCCACGTCCACCCGCGAGGGGCACTCCGATTTGCACGCTTTACACGACAGGCACAGCGCCAGGATATCGTACACGCCCTCGTCGGTCAGCCCGGCATCGCCTAATTGACCACTCATCGCCAGCCGGAGCGCGTTGGCGCGCGCCCGCGTGGATTGGGCTTCGTCGCGGGATGCCATGTAACTGGGGCACATCACGCCCGTACCCTCTTTACGGCAGACTCCGGCCCCGTTACACATTTCGACCGCCGCCGCGAAGCCGTGATCTTTGGACCAGTCGAAGCGCGGATTTTTGAGCGGGAATTTCACCACATAGTCCGGCCCGTAGCGCAGAATGCCGGGATCGTCCATTGGGCCGACGTCGATTACCTTGCCGGGATTCATGAGTCCCTGGGGATCAAAGGCGCGTTTGATGGTGCGGAAAGCGCCGGTCAACTGCGC
>JAFGTJ010000271.1 GCA_016934195.1 Anaerolineae bacterium
GAATATCCAGCCCGCCATGCTTTGCAGGGTCGGGGTGTGCGAGCGCCCCAACACCGTGCCCAGCGCCCACAACGCGCGCCCATGGCTGTCGTCGGAGCCGCTTTCTTCCAGCCAATCGCGCCGATACCCCATAAAATTGCGAAACCGGCCGGTTTCGGCATTGAAGGCATACCAGATGAAGGCCAGATACCGGGACGCCAATTCGAAGGCCTCGCGGCGGCCTAATTCTTCCAGAAACGTACTGACGATCAGGGCGCGGGCATTGTCGTCGATGCTATAGCCTTCGCGATAATTCGGGATCGTGAAAATGGCGTGCTGCAACATGCCGGTCGCATCGGTCATGTGCGCGAGGTGATCGAGTTTCAGCGGGGGCAGGTCGCCGGGATATTTGTCCAGCGATTTGGCCGTGAAGCCGGGCGAGATGACATGCCGGCGTTCCATGCGGGCGCGTTCGAAACTTTCCAGATAGCGGCGCGCCACCTGCGGCCAGATCATCGCGCGCCCGAACAGATAGGCGCGTTTGCGCATGGCGTGGCGTTCGGCTTCGTTTTCCAACAGGCTCACCACTTGCCCGGCCAACGCCGCCGGATCCCGAAACGGCACCAGCGCCCCCCGTCCCTCGGCCAGCATCTCTTCCGCGTACCAATACGGGGTCGAAATCACCGCCTTGCCCGCCCCTAAGGTATAGGCCAGCGTGCCGGACGTAATCTGCGCCGGGTTAAGATAGGGCGTGATGTAAATGTCGGCCGCGCTGATAAACTGCACCAGTTCCTCCAAACTGACAAAACGATTGTAGAAGATGACGTGCTTCTCCACGCCGTGCTCCTGGGCCAGCCATTGCAGGGATAAACGATAGGTTTCGCCTTCATGTTCCAGCACGTGCGGATGGGTTGCGCCGAGGATGATATACACCACGTGCGGATAGCGGTCCACAATGGCGGGCAGGGCTGCGATCACGGTCTCGATGCCTTTGCTCGCGGACAGCAGCCCAAAGCTGAGGAGCACAATTTTACCCTCGACACCGAACAGGTCTTTGTGAAAACTCGGATCCACAAACGGCACGTCAGGGATGCCGTGAGGGATGAAATCAATTTTCCCCGCCGGCACGTGGTAGATGTCTTGTAAGAAGTCCGCGCCGCGTGCGCTCATGACGACCAGCCGATCCGAGAGCGCGGCGACGGCTTTCAACACCCGCCGCTGATCGGGGTCGGGATCGCGCAGAATGGTGTGCAGGGTGGTCACAATGGGCATGCGCAATTCGCGCAACAGGGCCAGGATGTGACTGCCGGTCCGCCCGCCGAAAATGCCGTATTCGAATTGCAGGCAGGCCAGATCCACGTTATTGATATTCAAAAAGTCGGCGGCGCGGCGATAGGAGTCAATATCCTTTTCCGTGATTTCGAAACGCACGCGGGGCGGATAGGCGTAGCCGGTCTCGATGTCATTGATGGGCAGGGCAATGCACGTGGTGCCCGGGTATGCGGCCGCCATGGCCTCGCACAAATCGGTAGTAAAGGTCGCGATTCCGCACTGGCGCGGCATGTAATTGCCGATAAAGGCCATTCGTTTGATCATTGAACTGGTGAACCCATTTTCTATCATGAATGTCTCCTTCCTGACAAATCCTTCTCATTGTTTTACGCCACGCGCATAAAGTCTATAAATCCGCGCTCCACATCGGTGCTGATTAACTGGACACGGAGCCGGTCGCCGACGTCCAGCCCTTCAGAACCGCGCTCCAGGCGGCCCTCAACCGGCGGATGCATCAGACGAACCCATGTACCTTTGCTCGCTGCGCCAGTGACGATGGCGTCGAACTGATCGCCGATGCGGGCTTCCAGCAGCATGGCGGCGGCGGCTTTTTCGACCTGCCGTTCGACCTTCTTCACGGCATTCTCCATGGTCGTGCAGTGCGTGGCGAGCGCCGCTAATTCATCGGTCGAGTATGGCACGTCTTGTCTCGCGATAGCCGCTTTCAGCAACCGCTGCGTGATCAGATCGGGGTAGCGGCGGTTTGGGGCGGTGGAGTGCGCATAGTCCTTGACCGCCAGACCGAAATGTCCGGGAGCGCTGCCGCCCGGAAGTTCGACGCCGTATTCTCCCGATCCCAGCAGTTTGATGACGCTGAGGGACAGATCGGGAAAACGGAGCGGATCAGCGCTTTTGGCCGCTGCCAGGAATCGCTCCAACACCTGTGAGTCCGGTTCCTGGGGCAGCGTGAAGTCCCGCTCGGCGGCCAGCGCGACAATCCGATCCCAGCGTTTGGGCGTGCGGACAATGCGTCGCAGCGACGGAAACTTATGGGAGGCGAGGTAACGGGCGGTCACGCCGTTGGCCGCGATCATGAAGTCCGCAATAATATCTTTGGCCCGGTTCTTGAGTTCGTCGGCAAAGTCCCGGAGTTCGTCGCCGTCAAACACCGGGCGCGCTTCGATGGTTTCGAGATTCAGCGCGCCATGCGCATGCCGGAGGGCCTTCAACTTCTGGGCTACGCGATCCTGGAGTCGGAGATTCTCATCAAGGCCATCGATCGCATCAATTCCTTGCGGCGGCGGCCCGTTCCCATCCAGCCAACCGGCCACGCTGTTATAGGCCAATCTGGCGTGATTATGGACCGCCGCGGCATAGACGTCCGAACGTTGCAGCGATCCATTTTCGGCGACGACCATTTCCACAACGATGGCCAGGCGGTCGGAGGCCTCATTCAGCGAGGTCAGATCGGTCGAGAGTTGCTCAGGCAGCATCGGAAAGATTTCGGCCGCGGTGTACACCGAGGCCGTATTGTGCTGCGCATGTTCGTCAAGGGCGGATCGCTGGTTGACGAGCGCCGCGACATCGGCAATGGCCACCAGAATCTTGACAGCTCCGGCGGGCATGGCTTCCGCGACGGTCAACTGGTCCAGATCGCGGGAATCATCGTTGTCGATGGAACACCAGATCAGGTGTCGGAGATCACGCGTTGTCGTGTCCGTTCGTATGGCTGGCCCGTGGATTCTGTCAAGTTCGGCCAGCGCCTGGGGCGAAAAATCGGGCCGCAGTCCGCGTTCAAGCATGGCCCGGCGGGCAATGCGTTGTAAGCGCGCGCGGTGGTGTCGGTCGTCTCTTTTCGTCATCATGCCACCTTTTGGGAATGTGCGGCCTAATC
>JAFGTJ010000272.1 GCA_016934195.1 Anaerolineae bacterium
GCGGTTGTGCAGCGCTTATTTCAAATTTGTACACCTGTAGGGGCGCTGCTTGCTGCGCCCGGCACGGGTCTTGGGCCTGCTCAAAACTCATAACCCAGAACCAAAAACCAACAACTAAGCACCAGGAAGGAACACAGTATGTCAGACGACAATGCCAACGATAACGCCACGAACGGCGATATGTCTCTTGAGCAAAAGGAAGCGCTGGTCCGTGATGCGCTGCGTCAGGTCATGGACCCCGAAATCGGGCTGAGCGTGCAGGAATTGGGCCTGGTCCGCGAGATACAGATCGAAGACGACAAGATGCACATTCGTATGATCATGACCACGCCGTTCTGTCCCTACGCGCCGCACCTGCTGGAAGCCACGCGCCGGGCGGCCCAGGATACGCTCAACCTGCCGACCACCATCGAACTCGGCATGGAAACGTGGCATCCAGGGCTGGCCGAAGAGGGGATTCTGGACGACTGGGGACTGTTTTAGCGAAGTTGTGAGTGTGGAGTGATGGGTTATGGGTGGGGTGTTACGGTTAGCCCCTCCCCGACGCGCCTCCGGCGTGTGCTCCCTTTCCCCGCAGGCGATACCGTTGGCGAATTGGGCGCGTAGGGGCGCTGTTTGCTGCGCTCTGTTTTCTTTTGACCGGGGCGCGGCAAGCAGCGCCCCTACGCCCATGTGACGGTGATAGGTTCGCCAACAGTATGGCAGGCGGAGAGGGGGGATCGTGGGGAGGGCGCGTGCTGAGAGCACATCAGGGAGGGGCACATGATTCCCACTGTCGAATCTTTCTTGCCGGACCTGGAGCCGTTTATCACCGGGTTGGCGGGTGATCATATTTCCGGCGCGCTGACGTGGGAGGCGCTGGCCGACCGGGTCCGCGCCTTTTTCACGCCGGAACGCCTGGAACGCACCGAATCCGTGATCCCCGGCTGGCGGCAGATGGCGGCATCCGGCGGCAGGCAGGAGACGTTGATTCATGTCATGTCGGTGCTGGTCGCGCTGGCGCAGTGCCCGGAATACCGGCAGGCCGCCCCCGAATCGCAAGCGCTGCTCAAGTGGATCGTGCTGTTCCATGACGTGGCGAAGATCATCAGGCCCGGTCAGCGCGATCCAACGCACGCCTTCCGGTCCGCTGTGGTGACGGGCGGCGCGCTGCCCGCGTTGGGATTCCCGTTGGTAGACGGGGCTGGTGATGGCCCTGGACGGCTAAACCGGTGGGCCGATCTCACCGCTGCCGCCGTGATCCAGCGGGGCGACGAACTGATCCAGGATAACCGCCGTTTGCCGGGAATTTTGGCCGGAATCGCGCAGGTGTTCGGCCAGGATACGCCCGCCGCCCTGATCATCACGACCGTGCTGCTGCATATGTCGATCAACAATTTGACGGATTGGCCGCAAGCCGCGCCGCTGAGCGATACCGAGATACCCCAGGTGATCCGCGCGCCGGTCGTGCCGCTGCTGGAAATCATGATGCTGGCGGATTCCGACGCCTGGCACCTGTTCGAGCCGGATGTCCGTGTCCGCTACCGGGCGGAGACGCGGGCGGTGTTCCGGCGCGTGCGGGCGTTGGTGGGGTAGGGGGCGCGTTTAAAACAAACTATTCGTTGTGCGCGGGATTTCTGCTATAATGCCTGCGACGAATACACAGAAGTGATTGGTTGGTAGTTTTTAGTGATTGGTTTTGGGCTGGTGGAATCGTATTCGCCCGGACGAAACACCAGCTAAAAACCAAAGACTAATCACCAACAACCAATGACTAAGAACAGGTAAAGAAAGAGACATCCCCCCATGATTGACGTAAACCAGCTTCGTAACGGCACGAATTTCACCCTGGATGGCGACATCTACAAGGTGCTGAACTACCATCACAACAAGACCGGGCGCGGTGGCGCGACGATCCGCGTGCAGGTCCGCAACCTGCGCACCGGCACTACCCGCGAAATGACCTTCAACTCCGGCGACCGGGTGCAGGATATCCGCATCGAAACGCTGACGGTGGAATACCTGTACTCCGACGGCGAGTTCCTGACCTTCATGGACATCGAAACCTTCGAACAGCCCCAACTCCGGCAGGACACGTTCGGGGATGATTTCGCGTACCTGAAGGAAAATTTGCAGCTTAAGCTCAAGGCCTATGGGGGCGAGATCGTGGATTACGAACTGCCGCCCAACGTCGATCACAAAATCACCGATGCGGAAATGGCGGTGGCGGGCAACACCGCGACCGGCGCGACCAAAAAAGTGATCACCGAAACCGGACTGACCGTGACCGTGCCGCTGTTCGTGAATGTAGGCGACGTGATCCGCGTGGATACCCGCGACGGCTCCTACGTGACGCGGGTGTAGTCTGGTTCGGGAAGTACAATAGGACGCAGATACACGCAGATACACACAGATTAAAGCAAAAAATCGGCCTTATCCCCTAAATCTCCCTCTTCATTTAAAATGGGGAGAGGGCGGGGGGTGAGGCCGTTTTCTTGACAACTTGCGCGTGGTCCCATCTGTTTTTCACGGTTTGGCAAGCGCGCTACTTTTCCCTAATATTGTGCGCATAACAGGAATCGCTAGCGAGGAATGGATGTCTATGAACACCCCGGCGGGCAAGGAATGTCCCCATTATTACGAAGACTTCAATCGCGGGCGCACGATCCAGGAATGCCGGTTGGCCCAGGCCAATCCCGACTCGATGCGCTGGCGTCCGAAAGACTGCGAAAGATGCGCGGTCCCGGAAATCGTGCAGGCGAACGCCAGCCCACACATGAAACTGACGCTGACGATCCGGCCCGCGCTGCTGGGATTCGTGCGGCAAAAACGTGTCGAGGCGTGGTGTATCCGGCATGACGTGCCCATCGAAAATCCGTATGTGGGCTGCCCGCTGGATGCCGAAGAAAACCCGGCGCTCAAGCTGTTCCGTGATGCGCTGGACGAGTAGCGGCGCTCTCTGCGGTTGGAATTTCGTTAAAAAGAGTCGGGCGGTCGGGGTATAATAAGGGCAAGGCTCCTATACAAAATAAGGATTTGGCATATGCAGCTACAAGATGTTTGGAACGCGGTCGAATACGTGCGCAACGACGACGAGGAAATTATCGCGGCACAGATACCGATTGAGCTGTGGCGTTTTTTGCTGGATCGCGTGCAGGAAATGGAAGATAAAGCCGCCGCCCGCCAGCGTCTCGCCAAGCTGCGCAATACCCAGGAATCCCGGCGCGTGGATGCCGACCAATAGTGGCCCCGGCCCGGAGATACAGTCTGATGCTGACTCGACGCCGGAAGTTATCCGGCCTGTTCGTGTTGTTTGGAATCATGCTGGTGGCGCTGGCGGCGTGTAACGGCGGCGGTGATGGTGATGATTCACCGGCTCCGGCGGCCACGTCCCAACCGCCCGTGCCTGCTGTGGTCACGCGCATCGTGACGCCCCGGCCCACCTTTACCCCGCAGCCCACGCCCACACTGTCCTACGATATCCTGTCCGTTGCGGACGAGTGGATCATGCGGCTGCAACTGGTGATTAGCGGCGGTCCGTTTGCCGACGAGATCACGTATTGGGGCGCGGCGACCGTCCAGGTGAATCCTGATACCACCGTGACCGGCACCGGGACGTTTAACGTGCATATCCAGCATCCTCCCTGTACGGCGCGCGTGCTGAACAGTGAGCCGATGACGTTCACGCTCAACGGCGCGACCCGGTTGGGTGAAGCGGATCAGGTCTGGGCCGATTTTACGCTGATTCCTGACGAACCCTTCCGCCCGGAACCGTTCGAGCTGGTGTGCCCGACCTACGGCGACGTGCGGACCTGGACCGACCCGATTCTGTGGCCGGTGCATCTGGCGTTGGGGCGGCGCGATTGGGGCACGGCGTCATTTGAGGCCACGCACTGGAGTTTCGTGCTGGTTGACGGGCAGACTTACACCTTTGAGGCCGATGTGTCCCAGGAAACGAGCGTGTTGGCGTCCGGTTATCTGGCGGGGGAAGTCAGTTTCGGGCGGAATTAATTTGGAGAAACCAATTCAAATCCGCACCATGTCATTTGTGGTTTTCCCGTTGTAGGGAGGCACCCGTGTGTGCCTCCGGGTGACTGTACGGTCGTCGCCAGCGGCGGGACACATGGGTCCCGCCCTACGGATTGTGCGAAGTCTATTTGTTTTCTCCAGCAGCCGTATTGGGCAGCAGAATCACAGAATCTCAGGAAAACGTGCTATGTCCGATGATGGATCGCAGGTGTCCACTGATATTGTGGAGCACTATACAGTGGGTGGTTACGAACACGCGCGCCTGACGCGGCGAGCCGGGCTGCTTGAGCGCGCCCGCACGCAGCAGATCATCCAGCGCTATCTGCCGGAGTCCGGCCCGGAGTCCGGCGTGATCTGGGATATTGGCGGCGGCGCGGGGATTTATGCGCTATGGCTGGCGAAACTGGGGTATACGGTCCACCTGATCGACGCCGTGCCGCTGCACGTCGAACAGGCGTTGCAGTCCAGCGCGCAGCAGCCGGAATTCCCACTCGCCAGCGCAACGGTCGGTGATGCGCGCCAGCTTCAGGTGGACGACGCCTGCGCCGACGTTGTGCTGCTGCTGGGACCGCTTTATCACCTGACCGAACGCGCCGACCGGGTGCAGACGTTGCGCGAAGCGTACCGCATCCTGAAACCGGGCGGGGTGGTGATCGCCGCCGCGATTTCGCAGTTTGCGTCGTTGATGGATGGGCTGCTTCATGATATGTTGAAAGACCCGGCGTTCGTTGAGATTGTCAAGCGTGATTTGCAGGATGGGCAGCATCGCAACCCGACCCATCACCCGCACTATTTCACGACGGCGTTTTTCCACCATCCCGACGCGCTCAAAGCGGAAGCAGAGGCAGCGGGTTTTGCGGTGGATGGGCCATTCGGCGTGGAGGGACCGGGTTGGTTCGCGCCGAATTTTGACGATTACGTGAATGATCCCGACCTATGGGCGCGCCTGCTCGATTTGATGGCGCGGATCGAAACCGAGCCGACCCTGTTGGGGGTGAGTGCGCATTTGCTGGTTGCGGGGCGGAAACCGTAGGGGCAATTTATGAATTGCCCATTTTATCAAAAAGAAAGTTGCAACATGACGCAAATGATGAATACCAGGAGCGGCCTTTTCGACTTCAGCGCGTTCCCGATTCTCGAAACGGAACGCCTGATCTTGCGCAGGATGACGCACGCTGATGCTGACGCCGTGTTTGCCATTTTTGGCGATGAGGAAACGAGC
>JAFGTJ010000273.1 GCA_016934195.1 Anaerolineae bacterium
CGCCCGTGTTTTACTAAAAACCAGGAACCAACAACCAACAACTGCTCTTTATATTAATACGTGCTCAGGTATCGGTCCAATTCCCAGGGACTGACCACCGGCAGATAATTGGCCCACTCGATCCGCTTGGCTTCCAGAAAACGCTCGAACAGGTGCAGCCCCAGGGCGTTACGCGCTAAGTCGCTGGCTTCCAATTCGTCCAGCGCTTCGTGTAACGATGTGGGCAGCGTGATCAGATGGCGGCGGCGCTGCGTCAATTCGTAGAGTTCTTCCTCAGCCGCCGGTGGCAGCGGAAGCTGGTGATCGATGCCGTCCAGCCCCGCGTGCAGTAACATGGTGAAGGCCAGGTAGGGATTGCAGCTCGGATCGGGGCAGCGCATCTCGATCTGGGTGCCGGATTGGGCCGGTTCGGTCAGGCGCGGCACACGCAGCAGCGCGCCCCGGTTCAACTGCGCCCAGGTCACGTAAATGGGCGCTTCCAGCCCGGCCATGAGCCGTTTATAGCTGTTGACCAGCGGCGCGAGCAGCGCGCAGATCGCGCGGGCGTGCTTCAATTGCCCGGCCAGGAACGCTTTGGCTTCCGCCGACAGCCCATAATCGTCGCTGGTGTCGGTGAAACGGTTGTGACCCTCGTTATCATAAAGCTGCTGGTGCAGGTGCATCCCACTGCCCGGTGAATTAGTGAGCGGCTTGGGCATGAACGTCGCGAACCGCCCTTCCTGGTGGGCGATGGTGCGAACCGCCATGCGCGCCGTGACGATGGCGTCCGCCATGTGCAGCGCATCCTGGGGCGCGAGGTCCAGTTCGTGCTGGCCGCTGCCGACCTCGTGATGGCTGGCTACGACCGTGATATTCATGGTCCGCAGCGCGTCACTGACCCGCTTGCGGATCACGCGAGAAACACCGTCGGAAGCGTCAAAATAGCCGCTCTGGTCATCAGGGCGAAGCGCTTGTTTGTCACCCGGCGGTTTGCGGAACAGGTAAAACTCCAGTTCCGGCGCGACCCGGTAGTGGATGCCGCGCCGGGTGGCATGTCCCAATGCCCGCCGCAGCGCGCCGCGCGGGTCCCCGGCGAACGGCTGGCCGTTGGGCGTATACACGTCACAGATCAGGCGCGCCGTCCGGCCCACTTCGGGCCGCTGAACCTCCCAGGGGAGCACGGCAAAAGTAGACAGGTCGGGCCGCAGATACATATCCGACTCGGCCACCCGCGCCGAGCCTTCGACCGCCGAGCCATCGAACCACACTCCGGTGTCCAGCGCGTCCGGCAGTTGTTCGGCGTCCAGCGACACGGTTTTAATCATGCCTGCCACATCGGTGAACTGCATATCCACCGAGCGGATATCTTCTTCGCGCAGGCGGGCGAGAATGGTATCAACATCAAACATAGATTTTACTCACAGATTACAAACTCAGCATAACTTAATTATATCAGGCGAACCACGCGGCGAGACTGTGAATTTATACCAAACGAGACCTTGCGTATCTTATAAAGAAATTTCAGGGGCGTTCTAACATTGTTTCATCGCAGCGGGATTAATACCAGCGAAGTTGACTTCTACGCCGAGTTGAGTATGCTATAGAATAAGGATGGAGAACGAAAAGATTATAAAGATTGTATACCCTGAATCAATTTTAATTTGACTTTACCTTTATGATGTGCGATAGTTCTATTTAGGTTTTGTGTTTTCCGGTTGCTCTCACGTCCGGCCACCAATTTGAGGAAAAATGGACATGACTGCCCAAACCCCAGTCGCTCAACCCAAAGTGGGCTTGTTTTCGGTACGTAACCGTCTTGTGGTTGTGATGCTGCTGGCGGTGCTGCTGCCGGTGGCTGTAATCACCTATTTTGGCGTGTCTTCCACCGAGTCGGCATTAAAAAAGGACGTTGATCGTAGTTTGTATGCCATCGCGCGGGCCGAGTCAAGGACACTATCGGAGAACCTGACCAATCAGGTGAGCGTGCTCAAGTTGGCGACCGATGATGAACTATTAAAAAGGGTGATCGCCGCCGAGTCCGCTAGTTATGATCAAACTGGTGAAGACGAAGCGCTGGAGTCAATTCTGGACCGTGACGAGATGTGGCGAGAGGCGGTTGCGGTAGGTAGCAGCGAAGGGCCGCTGTTTTCCCAGATTCTCTTTCATGCGTCAAGCCGCAAGCTGCTCGACATCCAGCAGGATTTTCCCGCGCATGTTGAAATATTTGCTACCGACCGCATGGGCGCGCTCGTGCTGGCGACGGGCCTTACCAGTGACTTTTATCAGGCGGACGAAGCGTGGTGGCAGGCGGCCTGGAATGATGGTCAGGGCGCGGTGTATATTGATTCAGACATCAGCTACGATGCCAGCGCCAACGTATATAGTGTAATTATCGCTGTACCCATTATGGACGACGGCGTTCCCATTGGGATCATGCGCTCCACTTATGATATTGCCGCTTTGCAGCAAGCCGTAACCGCCGTGACGCTTGGCGAAACCGGCCATGCCGCGCTGATCAATGCCCAGGCTGAAATTCTGGTTTTGGCTTATGAAGAACAAGAAACGGAAATAAACCTGGAAAACCCTACCGTCATCACCGGACTTGTCGAATGGATCGGCCAACCCTGGGACGAAAATGATGGCGAATTAGTAAATGCTCAAGATCATCCCGGTGAAAACAGCGTGGCCGCATTAGCACCACTTACCACGAATGGCGCTGTTCCGGCGATTGACGATCTGGGTTGGTACATTGTCATCCTGCAAGACGAGGAAGAAGCGCTGAAACCAGCCAATGACGCGCTCAATACCGCCGCGACCGCCGGTATCGTGATCGCCGTGATCGGGGTGATATCAGCGTATTGGTTTTCGCTGACGCTTACCCGGCCCTTACGCAAGCTGACAGCGGGCGCACAGCGCCTGAGCGCGACTCGGGATTGGAGCGCGCGCGTAGATGTCACCGGCCAGGACGAGTTTGGCGTGTTAGGGAACGCGCTCAATGACCTCGCGGCCCAACTTCAGGACCTTATTACCGGCCTGGAAGACCGTGTGATGGCCCGCACCCGCGATATGGAAGTGGCCGTGCGCGTGTCGGAAGAAATCGCCGCCGTGCTCGATCCCGACCAACTGCTGCCGATGGTGACGAACCTGACCAAACACAGCTTCGCCCTCTATCACGCGCACATTTACCTGCTGGACGAGGATCAGAAAACGCTGCGGCTGGCTGCCGGGGCGGGCGATGTGGGCCAGACAATGGTCCAACGCGGGCACCGCATCCCCATCCATATCGAGCGGAGTATTGTGGCGCGCGCGGCCCGTGAAAACCAGCCGATGATCGTCGATGACGTAACCGAGGCTCCTGACTTTCTGGCAAACCCGCTGCTGCCCAATACCCGGTCAGAAGCGGCTTTCCCATTGGTCGCGCAAAATCGCGTATTGGGGGTGCTGGACGTGCAATCAGAACAAGTGGCCCGCTTTGATTCCGACATACTGGCCGTGCTTTCAACGCTGGCCGGGCAGGTCGCCGTCGCGCTCGACAACGCCCGCCTGTTTAGCGAAGTCGAACGCGCCAGCCGTCACGAACATACGATGAGCCAGATTGTGCAAAATATCCAGGGCGCGACGAATATGGATGAAGTGCTTCAGATCGCTGCCCGCGAATTAGGGCAGGCGCTGCGTGTGCCGCATACGGCCATTGAGCTGCATCTGGCCCCGGCGGGAACCGATGCCGCCGCTGACGACTAGCTTATATATGCAAGAGTACCTGATGGTCAGAAGAATTCTGTGATGATGTGTTGAGTCAGGCTGACCATATCATCTACTATCCTGAAACTGGCGAGTAGGCTGGCGTACCGCGTACCGGTTGTTGGCGGTCGTGACAGCGACGGAGAACATCTATGTTTAACAGTATTCAAGGTCGGCTGACCATCCTGATTATTAGTCTGGCGGTGATACCGATGCTGTTGATCGGGGGGATGCTGACCTATCGCAGTTTCCAGACACAGCAGCAGCAGGCTGAAGACTTGCGCGTGGAAACAGCGGGGCGGCTCAGCAATGAGATTGAGTCGTTTCTCGCGGAACGCGCTCGCGGGCTGACCGTGCTGGTTGAACTGCGCGGACTGACTGCGCTAGAGGATACAGCGGCGCAGCAAGTGGTTCTGGCCGATATGCTGTCGTTCGACCTGAATCTGGCGGGGTTGACCCTGCTGGATGGAACCGGCCATGAAACCGTACAGGTGCTGCGCAATGCCGTTGTCACCGGGGATGAACTGCAAGATCGCTCGGATCGTCCTGAGTTTACCGAAGCGCTCAGCACCCGCGAGATTTATTACAGCCCGGTACGGTTTGACCCGGTATCCGGCGAGCCGTTGATGACGATCAGCTTGCCGGTCTTCGATTTGCGCACCGGCCAGCTTTCCACCGTCATTGTGGCGGATTTCCGGCTAAAAGCGATCTGGGACCTGTTTGCGGCCCAGGATTTTGCCACTGGGGAAGACGCTTACCTGGTGTCTGGAACGCCGGTCGAGGCAGGAACGGGCGATGCGGTGGCAGAAGGCCGCGTGATCGCGCACCGCAACCCGTCGGTGATGTTGGGCGGAACCACGTTTGACACCCGGAACCGCGATACGGTTCGGACCGGGCTGAGCGGGGACCAGGTGGTGCTGGCGCAAAACCAGTTTTCGCTTGGTGGACAAACTTACATAGTGGTATCCGAGTTGACCACGGACGAAGCGTTCAAATCTGCTTATGAAACGCTCACCGTCATTGTGGTAGGTGGTATCCTGGTGCTTGTGCTCTCGGCGGGGCTTGGCTATCTCGCCTTACGACAGGTGACGCGACCGCTGGCCGACCTGACCCTCACGGCGGAACAGATCGGGGCGGGCAACTTTTCGGTCCAGGCCGATGCGACTCGCCGGACCGAGATCGGCGTGTTGGCGCGCGCGCTTAATGCGATGTCGGGGCAAATACGCGAATTGGTCGGTTCGCTGGAACAACGGGTGCAGGCCCGCACCGAAGACTTGTTCCTGACATTGGAAGTCGGCCAGTTAGCAACACGCATCGCGCAGCAATCCGACCTGCTGCCGCGTGTGACGGCCTTCATCCACGAACGATTTGACCTGTATTATGCCCAGGTGTACCTGCTGGACGATGCGGCGCGCTACGCAGTCCTGACAGCCGGAACCACCGAGGTCGGGCGGCAGTTGCTCGAACGCGGCCATAAACTGGACCTGCGCGAAACATCGATTGTGGCCCGCGCTGCCCAGACCCGACGGTCGGTCCTGGTGGAAAACACCGAGGAAAGCGATTTCTTCCGGCCTAACCCGCTGCTGCCCGATACGCGCTCGGAGGTGGCGGTCCCGCTGATTGTGGGGGATACGGTTCTGGGCGTGCTCGATTTGCAAACACGCGAAACCGGCTCCTTCACGACGGAGAACCTGCCGGTATTTGAAGCAATGGCAAGTTCGGTTGCGTCGGCGCTGCGCAGCGCCCAGTCGTTTGAGACGATGCAATCCGCCATGTCCCGCGCCGATCTGATCAATCGCCGCCTGACGACCGATTCCTGGGAAAGTTACCTGGGCCGGGTCGGGCACGGCGAACGTGTGGGGTACCAGTACAATTTACAGTCGGTCCAGCCGGTGGCCGATTTTATTACTTCCGGTGGCGAGGCAGCAGACCACGAAAACGGGCGGGACGGCGCGCGGTTGGCCCTGCCAATCACGCTGCGGAACCAGCCTATCGGCACCATTCAGGTAAAGGATGAACCGCAGCGCCAATGGACGCCCGAAGAAAAGCGGCTGATCGTGGAGGTGGCCGAACAGGTGGCGCAGGTGGCCGAGCAGTTCCGCGCTTTTGACGAAACCAACCATCGTGCCCGCGATCTCCAAACGGTGGCCGAAGTGAGCGCCGCCGCGTCATCAACACTCGATGTCGATCAACTGCTGTGGGACATTGTAAACCTGACCAAAGACAGTTTTGGCCTTTACCACGCCCATATTTACCTGCTGGACGAGGATGGCGATACTCTGGCATTAGCTGCCGGGGCGGGTGATGCCGGGCGCATGATGGTGGCACAGGGACGTGGTATCGCCCTTAACCACGCGCACAGCCTGGTTGCCCGCGCCGCCCGCACCCGCGAGGGTGTGATCGCCAACAATGTAGCAGATACCCCCGATTTCCTGCCGAACCCGCTGCTGCCCCAAACCCAGTCGGAACTGGCGATTCCGCTGCTGGCCGGTAACGACCTGATCGGCGTGTTGGATGTGCAGTCGGAGCGTGCCGGGCATTTCACCAACGAAGACGTGCGTATCCAGACCACGCTGGCAACCCAGGTTGCCATCGCGGTGCAGAATGCGCGCCTGTTCACCGAGAGCGCCCAGCGGCTCGCCATTCTTGAGAATTCCGACCGGATGGTGGCGCTCGTCACATTGGAAGGCCAGGGTATCTACATCAACCCGGCAGGCGCGCGTATGTTGGGCCTTGCCGATCCGAAGGACGTGGTTCAACGCGCGATCCCCGATTTCTCCCCACCGGAAACTTTGCCACAGGTACAGGGAGAGATCATCCCCGCCGTGATGCAAACCGGGTATTGGCGGGGAGAATCCCTCATGATGTCATTGGATGGCACGATTATCCCGGTGGACCAGACGCTATTCCTCATCCGGGACGAAGGCGGCCAGCCGCAGTTCATCGCAACCCTGGCGAACGACATCACCGAGCGCCTTGCTGCCCAGGAAGAAATCGAAAGCCAGCGCCGCACGCTCGAAGCGATGCTTGAAAACCTGCCGGTAGGCGTGTTCATGGCGGATGCCAAAACCGGTACGCCGCTGCTGGCAAACCAGATGGCTATCGAGATGTTGGGACGCGGTCTCGCACCGAACGCTAGCCCGGACGAATTGGCGGAAGTATATGCCGCCTTCAGGTTCGGCACGGACGAGCCATATCCCACTGACCAGATGCCGCTGGTGCGAGGTATGTACGGTGAGCGCGTCCAGGTGGACGATATGGAGCTGCGCCGACCTGATGGCACCAACATCCTGCTGCAAGTGCTGGGTGCGCCGGTACAGGATGCAGCGGGTAACGTGACCTCCAGCCTGGCAGTGTTCCAGGATATCACCGAACGCCGCGCGGCTGAGGAAGAACGTGCGCGTTTGTTGGCCGAAACTCAGCAGATGTACGAGGCCAGCGCGCGTATCACCCGCGCCGAGACCCCGTACCAGTTGATCGCCGCTGTGGTGGAAACCGTCAACGTCGAGGCCATTAACCGCGCGCTCTTGTTCGACTTTGAATACGACCAGGACGGTAAGACTCAGGCAGTCACCGTCATCAGCAACTGGTACAGCGGCACCGGGCACGAGCCGACTCCTGTTGGCACCCGCTATGATCTTGAAGAATTCCCGGTTATGAGGTTGACCATAAGTGAAGAACCGGTCTTTTTCGATGACCTGATCCATGATGAACGCACCGACCCGGCGCTGCGCGCCGTTGCGAAGCACCAGTCAGTCATGGCGGTAGCCGTCCTGCCGCTCTGGGTGGGTTCGCGCCAGATTGGGTCGTTGTTCCTCGAAACGGAAGAAATCCACGAATTCACCGAGCAGGAAGTCCAGCCCTTTACCGCACTGGCCGGGCAAATGGCGGTCGCGCTCGACGGCCTCCGCCTGCTCGAACAGACCGCCAAGCGCGCCTCCGAAATGGAGACGGTGGCCCAGGTGTCCGCCGAAGCCTCGAGTCAGTTGGACGTCGAGCGTCTGTTGTGGGACGTGGCCGACCTGACCAAACAGCGCTTCAACCTCTACCATGCGCACATCTACTTGCTGGACGAAACCGAAACCCATCTGGTATTGGCTGCCGGGGCCGGTGATGTGGGACGGCAAATGGCGCATGAAGGGCGCAGCATCCCGCTTGATCATGAAACAAGTGTGGTGGCCCGCGCGGCCCGCACCCGTGCCGGTGTGGTCGAAAACAACCTGCCCGAACAACCGGATTTCCTGGCGAATCCGCTGCTGCCCGATACCAAGTCGGAAATGGCGATCCCGATGATCGTGGGTAACAGGCTCATCGGCGTATTGGATGTGCAGTCGCAATATATCGGGCGCTTCACGGATGAGGACGTGCGCATCCAGACAACGCTGACGGCGCAAATCGCCGTCGCGGTGCAGAACGCGCGGTCCTTCGCGGAAACGCAGCTTCGCGTGCGTGACCTCCAGGTCATCAACCAGGTGGCCGACCTTATTCGGGCCGAAGACGAGTTGGAACCCCTGCTCGAACGGGTGGTAGACCTGATGGTTGAGGCGTTTGGGGCCGATACCGGCGCGATTACTCGCCTGGATCAAGCTAAACAAACCTGGACCGGTGTAGTCGGCGGTACAACCGGCCTGACGACCGACATCGTGAAGACCTTCAACGAACCGGCGGGCGTTTATCCCAACGGACTGGATGCAGTACGCACCGAAGACGTTGTGGCATCGAATGACGTGAGCCAGTATCCCAACTTTCCGCCGGAATATGTCAAGGCATTGGGCCTCAAATCAGTCATCGTGCTCCCACTGGACCATACGCCCGATTACGCCAACGTGCTCTATATCAACTACGTGTCGGATTTCCACACTTTCACGCCCGAAGAGATCAATCTGGCGCGTAGTCTGGCTGACCAGGTATCGGTCGGTGTGGAAGCCAAACAAGCGGAAGCCGCCATCCAGCGCTACGCGGCAGAAATGGCAACGGTGGCCGAGTTGGGGACGGAAGCGGCCCAGTCGCTCAGTCTGACCCAACTGCTTCAAACCATGTCAGACCAGACCAAAGAGCGCTTCAATCTCTACCACGCGCATATTTATCTGCTGGATACCGTCAATAATGTGCTGACATTGGCAGCCGGGGCCGGTCAAGTCGGGCGCATGTTGGTTGACTCTGGGCATCGCATTCCCGCCAACGCCGAGCGCAGCGTGGTAGCGCAGGCGGCCCGTACCGGCGAAAGTGTGGTTATCAACAATGTCGCGCAGTTGCCGAACTTTTTGCCCAATCCCATGCTTCCGCAGACCAAAGCGGAAATGGCGATCCCCCTGATCACGGGCGAGAAAGTGATTGGCGTGCTGGACGTGCAGGCCAACCGGGTAGACAGCTTCACCCGCCAGGACATGAACGTGATGACCATCCTCGCCTCGCAGATCGCGGCGGCGGTTAACAATGCCCAGTTGTTCGCCGAGTCCGAAGAACAGGCCCGCCGTCTGGCAATGCTCAACGAGATGGCGGCGGAGATGAGCGCCGCGACCAGTGTCAACGACGTGCATAAGATCGTGGCCCACTGGACCAAGACGATTACCGGCAGCGACCGCGTGAGCCTCACGCTGCTCACGCCGGATAGCAGCGGCCTGGAAGTGTTCGCCCTGGATGGCGTCAAAGGCGCGATCCCGGTGGGCGCAATGCTCCCGATCAAAGGAACAGCGGTGGGCGACTGCCTCAGCCAGCGTGAAGTGCTTGTTATCAACGATCTGAAAAAATCCGATTACCTGGAAGCGCCGCAGCTTGCCGAGCAGGGACTGCGTTCCAGCGCCAACGCCCCGGTGATCATGGGTGAAGTGGTGATCGGCACGCTGAATATGGGCAGCGCCAGGGTGCAGGCGTACAACGAGCGCGATGAGGCGCTGCTGACCCAGGTCGCGTCGCTGCTGGCCTCCCACATGCAGAACCAGCAGTTGCTCGAACAAACGCAGATCGCGCTGTCTGAAACCGAGCAGTTGTACGACGCCAGCCGCCGTATCACGGACGCCAATACCGCCCAGGACCTGTTGGCGGCGGTGGCCGAATCGGTGCGGATCGAAACAATCAACCGCGCGCATTTGTTCGCCTTCGAGCGCGATGAAGACGGTGAGGTAGTCGCCTGGCGGTCGGTCGCTAACTGGCACAGCGGGCAGGGAATGCCTCCCACCCCCATCGGTACACGGATGGAAAGTACTGTTACCGGCGATAGGGCGAACGAAGTGCTGGCCCGGACGTCTTTTATCAATGATACGCTAGAAGCCAACCTCCCCGGTGTAACGCCCGAAACACACGCGCGTTTCGAGCAACTCAATATCCGCTCGATGGGCACCATTCCGCTGTTTGCCGGTGGCCGCCAGTTAGGGCTGCTGGTGCTCGAAGGCGAGGAGCCGCACACCTTCACCGAGGAAGAAACGCAGCCGCTCACGGTGCTGGCCGGTCAGGTGGCGGTCGCGCTCGACAGTCTGCAACTGCTCGAACAGACCCAGAAACGCGCCGCCGAAATGCAGGCGGTGGCCGAGGTGGGAGCCGAGGCGTCGTCCTCGCTCGACCCGACCCGCCTGTTAAAGAACGTGGCGAATCTGACCAGGGATCGTTTTGACCTCTACCATGCGCACATCTACCTGTATGACCCGGCGCAAAATATGCTGCGATTGGCGGTAGGGGCAGGCGATATCGGCGACCAGATGGTGGAAGCCGGGCACCGCATCCCCATAAACGCGGCGCGGAGTGTCGTGGCCGAAACCGCCCGCACGCGCCAGCCCGTCATCGTGAATGACGTGAAAGTCGCTACGGGCTTCTTACCCAACCCGCTGCTGCCCAATACGCGCTCAGAAATGGCGGTCCCCATGATCGCCGGTGATACGCTGATCGGCGTGCTGGATGTCCAGTCCGACAAACCGGGACGCTTCGCCGAAGAGGACCGGCAGGTGCAGTCCACCCTGGCTTACCAGGTGGCGGTTGCCATCCGTAACGCGCAGCTCTACGCCGAACAGGTGAAAACGGCGGAACAACTCCGCGAGGTGGACCGGCTCAAGAGCGAGTTCCTGGCAAGCATGAGTCACGAGCTTCGCACCCCGTTGAATTCGATTATCGGGTACGCGGAGGTGATGCTGGACGGTATCGACGGCGAACTGACCGACGATATGGAAGAAGACGTGGGCGCGATTCACGGCAGCGGTAAGCACCTGCTCAACCTGATCAACGACGTGCTGGACCTGGCGAAGATCGAAGCCGGACAGATGGACCTCGTTTCCGAAGACTTTGATTTCGTCGAGGTTGCCCAGGACATGGTGAATACCTCGAAGGTCTTGCTCAAGGATAAGCCGGTGGAACTGGTGGTAGAAGTGTCCGAGGACCTGCCCCAGGCACACGGCGACGTGCTGCGTATCCGGCAGGTAATCAACAACATCCTGTCCAACGCCATCAAGTTCACCGAACAGGGCAACGTCACGATTGGCGCGCGCCGCTACGAGGAAGACCCGTCCATGATGCTGGCCTATATCTCCGATACCGGGATCGGCCTGACCCCTGAACAGATCAACGTGATCTTCGACCGGTTCCGGCAGGTGGACCAATCGCACACACGGCGGGCGGGCGGTACGGGCCTGGGTCTGTCAATTACCCAGCAGTTGATCGAAATGCACGGCGGCAAGATTTGGGTCCGCAGCGACTACGGCACCGGCTCAACCTTCTACTTCACGCTGCCGCTGGCCCAGGAATCAGGCGAGGCCGGTTAACAGCCGTTGACGGCGTCCGTAACGACATCCTTGACGCGGTAGCTCTGGCGTCCTGGTGCATTGGATTTTGCAGGGGCAGGTTGCGAACCGGTAGTTGCGAACTGGCGGTTCGGCGGAAGCCTGCCCCTGCTCGAATCATCGCCCAAAATAACAAGTTGCCCAAAAGTCAA
>JAFGTJ010000274.1 GCA_016934195.1 Anaerolineae bacterium
GCCGTTACCGCGTCCGTCAGTTCGTAACACGCATCGATCAAGGCGCGCGGTTCTACCAAACTCTGTTCCAGCAGTCGCAGCGCCGCGTCGAACGGCCCGCACCGGCTGCCCACCACGCGAATTTCGTCCACCACGATTTGTGTCAGGTCGGCCTGTGGCATCCCGGCATAGGTGCTCTTGAGCACAACCGTCCCGCGTGGCCGGACCAGGGCTAACGACTCCGCGAACCCGTCCGCGCTGCCGGTACAGTCAATCACCACGTCGGCCCGGTTATCCGGTACTGTATCCCGCCGGACCGCCCGAATCCCCCACCCGGCCAGCAGGTCCGCCTGCCGGTCCCGCCGGATAATTACGGATAGGTCGGCTCCACTCAGACGCACCACCTGCGCGACCAGCATCCCCAGTTTGCCCGCGCCGATCAGCGCCACGCGATCCGATGGCCGTATCCGCGCCGATTCGAGCACCTGGCACGCCGCCGCCAACGGTTCCGTGAACACCGCCGCCTCGTCGGACACCGCGTCCGGCACGGATAGCAGATTTCGCACCGGCAGCCGAAACAGATCGGCAAACGCGCCGTCGTAGTTCATAATCCCCAGGGTAGACCGCTGGCGGCAGTGCGTGGGCATATCCCGGCGGCACAGGTCGCACTCTCCGCACGCGATATTGATCTCGCCTACCACGCGCCGCCCGATCCAGTCCGCCGGACCCTCGATCACGTCGCCCACAAATTCGTGGCCCAATGTACCCGCAAATCCCTTATACCCCCTGGTTAGTTCCAGGTCGGTGTTACAGATGCCCATCAGCCGGGGCCGGATCAGCACCTCATCCGATCCAGGCACCGGGCGCGGCTGCTCGGCGATACGCAGCGCACCGTCAAACATCACTGCGCGCATCCGTTCGTTACTCAGGCTTGTCATTTACGCGCCATCTCTCTATAATGCGCCCTGCTATTTTGGCAATAGGAGCGTGCGCTATGAAAATCCGTTGGCTGTTTGGTCTATTGGTACTGCTGGCGCTGCTGACGGTCGTTCTTGCCGCCTGCGGAGATAACAAGACCGGCCTCAGCTTCAAAAACGAAACCGAATGCGGCACCGCGACCGTCACCATCACCGAACAAAACACCGACACCATTACGGTACTCACCGTTGAAACGGGCAAAAAGGTCGAGGCCGAATTGTCTTCCAACGTCGCGTACAACTACACCGTCACCTATCCCCGGTTGGAAGGCGGTGACCAGTGCGATCCTCAGGAAATTGAAACCATCCTGGAATCCGGCCAGATGATCCACGTCACACTGGAAAGCGTCCCCGAAGATAACACGAACTGACAAAAATAGTATCAAGGACACAGAAAACGCAGGTACACACTGATTTTTTAATCTGCGTTAATCTGCGTTAATCTGCATCCCATGCTAATTTCCGCTACCACCCGCTCCATGTGAACCGCTGCTCCGGCACGACCCCGCCCTGCGGGTACAGCAGCCCGTCCGCGCCCGGTCGGACCACGCTCACCTGCCACGCGAATAGGTGCGCCTGCCCGTCCTGCGGCAAATACTCAAACGGCACGTCCAGCGACAACCGGCGCGTGCTGCCGTTGAAGATCGCCCCGGTCGTGTCATCACGCAGCGTCACGAGATACTGCTCGTCCGCTGCCAGCGGCCCAACCGTCAGCCACGACAGGCGCACCGCCCCGGCTACCGTTATCCCATCCGGCGGGTAAATAAGCTGCGGCGCGTGATGAGTCGGGGTAGCAGTTGGCGTTTCACTCCCGGTAAAAGTCGGCGACGGCGACGGCGTGGGCGTCGGTCCCGGCACATTGAGAACTTTGCCTTCGCTCACAATAATGGGCCTGGTGCAGCAGCAGTGCGGCGACTCCCACTGGCACACCCGGCAGTCAATGCCGTCCGGCAGTGGATTCAGTTCGCATATCTGCCGCATCGAACTGTCATTGATAATCGCAATACTGCTCAGGGTATCGCCCGACTGTACCACATACTGCTGGATCGAATAACTCGGCCCGGCGATCAGCGTAACCTGCGGCGGGGCAGCGGTAGCGATAGCAGTCTGGGTCAGGTCCGCGCCAACCTGCGTCGCGGTCGCCGTGGGGTACGGGATCAACAACCGGCTGCCCGGTCCCGGCAGCAGACTGCAATCCCGCAGGTTATTTAATTCCTCAATCGCGTCCACCACCTGCGGATCGACATGTCCATACTTGGATGCGATCCCCAGGCAGGTATCGCCCGCCTGGATGATATATTCATGCGGGCCGGGGGTCGCGGTCGGCAGCGGAGTCGACGTTGGCGGCGGCGCGGCGAGCGTATCCGTCGGCGTAACCGTCGGCGGCAGTGTGCGTGTCGGGGACGCCGGGGCCTGCGCCAGTCCACTCAGGGCCGGGCCGCGATCTTGCGCCAGCGGTACCGGACTGCCAAACACCGGTCCTGCCAGCGCCAATCCCACCAACACGATAGCGGCAACCATCACTATAACACCGGCTAGAGGCCAGAAACGATTCACCATGACGTTATCCTCTCGTGATAGTTTCATATGCCCCCAACTCAACGGCTTTCCCAGGTAAACCGCCGGGGATCGGTAATGTGATCCTCGGCCAGAATTGCATTATTTGCATCCATGCGAACCACCGAAATCGTCCACTCAAACATGTGGCGATCCCCGGCAGTAGGCTGCCAGCCGCCCGGCAGGATATACACCATTTCGCGCGCGGCGGCGATATACTCCTCGCCCGTATCCATATCACGCACCCGCACCAGGTAACGTTCATCTGGTCCCAGAATACCCGTGCCGCCCCATCGCAGCGTAACCAGTTGGTCCGCGCCAAAATACGCGCCATCATCCGGCGTAATCGGGTACGGCGCGTTGTAGGTCACGGTGGGCGTCGGCGTCGGTGTCAGAGTCCCGGCGGGCGTCGGGGAAAGGGTCGCCGTCGGCAGCGGAACTGGAACCCGGATACGCTGCCCCTGATAGATCATCACCGAACAGTTTTCGCCGCCCGTGACCGAACCGTAATCACACTGCAAAAATTCGACTTCGGGATTAATCTTCGACAGCGTTTCGATATCGGTCCCATAATCAAACGCGATGCTCAGGATATCCTCGCCCAACTGCACCGAATGCCACGCCAACCCCGGTCGCAGCGTTGGCTCCATGTTGGCATACTGGGCCAGCGCGTCCGGTGTCCCGAACTCATTAACCTGCATCGCCACCGCATCCCCGGCAGTAGAATCACCATCCATCACGTCCGCGCTGGTATCAGCCGGTGCCGGGGATGGTTCGCCGCCCGGCGTCGGTGTCGGCCAGGGAATCTCCAACGTCTGGTTGATCTGGAGTTCGTTGGCGCTCTCCATGTCGTTCGTTTCCAGAATCAGGTCCACCACCGACATATCCCGGTGCCCGCAGCGCATCGCCATCCCCCACACCGTATCACCTGTTTGCGCCGTCTGGTAACATGGGCCGGGCGTCGGCGTGATGGTGGCGGTCGGCGGCGCGGGCGTGACCGTTGGCAGCGACATGGTAGGCCGGGGCGTATTGGTCATGAATGCCGACGGCGCTCGCGTCGTCGCCGTCGGTGGCACGGTCGCGCCCATAGTGGCGTCCATGCCCGCACCATCCGTAGCGTTTACCGTGCCGGTTGCCATTTCCTCAACCTGCACGTCGGGATTCATCCCAGCATCGCCATTCCCGCCATTCCCGCCGTTATCGCCGCCATCCAGCGCCACCCGGCTGATCAGCAACCCCAGGCCTAACCCGGCCACCAGCGCCAGCACCACTCCGCCGATTAACACGCCGCGCCACATACGCGCCGACAGGTCGCCCATATACAGATCGTCGGCTCCCTGAGCCGGGTCAAAACGCGGGCGGGGATTGGTATCATCGGCAGCCATCACCGCCGTCAACGGGCGCACCGGGGTCGGTTCACCGGGCAGCACCGCCCCGCAGATCGAACACTTCCGCGCTGTGACCGGCTGTGCTGCGCCGCAAATTGGGCATTGTTGTAACGGCTTGTTTTCGCTCATACACTCTCACTGACTCAAGTTCGCGTGCAGCGGAATTATACCAGCCTCGCTCTACTTGACCAGCTACAATCAATTTTGTCGTTTTTCCCGCATTCGCCCGATTCTGTGTTACCATTCTCCCCATTAAGGATCACACACTACACAAGAAAGGTCCATACACCTATGCGCGTTGTCATCAACCAGGCGAAGATTGACCGTAACCGCCGGTTCTCCCATATCCTGTTTTTCGTCAGTCTGGCAGGAATGGGCGTCGGTTTCTTCTATACCTGGACTCAACCCTCTAACTCGTCCCAGATGAGCTGTATGCTCTTGCCCATCCTGCTCATCATGACGCTTACGTCCGTCCGCATGGCAAATACCTGGATACGTGAGCCGCGTCCCGTCGATGCGCTGGCCGAATCGTTCAAGGGCCTGGGGCAAAAATACACCGTCTTCCATTACCTGCTGCCCGCCCCGCACGTCCTGATCGGCCCGGAAGGGGTTTTCTGTATTCATCCCGTCTGGCAGGATCGCAAATATCGCGTTTCCGGCAAAAAGTGGTACGGCGACGAGGGCATGGTCCGCAAGCTGAACGGCTACATGCGCCAGGACTTGCTCGGCAATCCCTTCGCCGAAGCCCAGTACCAGGCGCAGCAGTTCCAGCGCATGGTAGACAAAATCGCGCCCGACCAGGGTGTTGAGGTCCAACCGTTGATCGTCTTCATCCACCCTAATGCCAACATCGAGATCGAAGACCCGCTGTTCCCAGTCTTGTTCGCCGATACCAAGCGCAAGCCCGCCTTGCGCGATTACATCCGCGACCAGAAAGACGCCGGACGCGCCACGCTCACGCCCGAAAACCTCGACAAGCTCGACCACCTATACGGGCTGGTCACGCGCCAGGAATTGGAAGAGTGGGAAACCGGCGATGTGGCTGGCGACGGTGAGGATGACACCGAGAATATCGCGGACGATACCGGCGAGGCCGACGCCATGTCCGCTGACGATCTGGGCGGCGACTCCGGTCCGATCTATGTCCTCCAGGCCGGGCAGTTATTCTATATCGGCGCGGGAAGCGACTCGGCGGAAAGCAAAATCGAGTCGCTCAAGGGCGATGTAAGCCAGACCATCGAACTCATCCACACCATCCAGGCCGAAGACGCCGAAGCGATGGAAGCTTACCTGCACAAAAAATTCGCCCGCAAACGCCAGAAAGGAAACTGGTACGGGCTGAGTCAGAAAGATGTTGCGTGGCTGAAGTCGCGCAAAGGCGAATTGAACTGATCGTCATGCACCCGATCCACCGCTGGCTGCTGGTCGCCGTATTGCTGCTGGGGCTGGCGTTTGCGCTGCGCGTTTACCGGCTGGACGCCATGCCCCTGCGCGGTGACGAGGCCTTTGCCATCGAGCACTGGGCCGCGTCGCCGCTTGACGTGGTGCGCAATCTGGCCGACCACGAGCCGCACCCCTTCGGGACGTTTTTCGGATTCTGGGCCTGGAAGCAGGTCGCCGGGGATTCCGAGTTTGCCATGCGCTATCTGCCGCTGCTCGGCAACCTGATCGGCGCGGCGGCGGTAATCGCGCTCGGACGGCGCTTATTCCGGCACGATATCCGGCGTAACAGCATCGCGCTGCTGGCGGCGGCGCTGTGGGTCGTCAACCCGTTTCAAATCTGGCACGCCCAGGACGCCCGCAATTACGCATTGTGGGCCGGACTTAGCCCGCTGGCGATGTGGCTGTTTGTCCGCGCTGTAGATTCTACCGGTCCTACCAGCTCCAACCGTTCCCGCGCCTGGATGTGGTATGTGCTGGCGGAAGTAATCGCGCTTTACGTGTTTTTTCTGGAAGGATTTTTGCTGGTCGTCCAGACCGCGTACCTGCTGATCACGCGCCGGTCCCGCCCTGTGATCCAACGCGCAATCCTGGCCTGGATTGTGCTGGCCCCGCTGCTGATTCCCTGGCTGGTCCAGGTCTGGTTTCTCTCCAACAGCGGCTACGAGGGCACCACCGAACGCGCCAACCCCGCCAAAGTGCTGACGTGGTTCCTGCCGGTGCTGTTCACCGGGGATACACTCGCCGCGCCCTGGAACGTGATCGTCCCGGTGGCCTGGATCGCACTGGTAGCCGCTGCGCTGTGGACTCGGCGTCGCAACACAGACCGGACCGCCAATAATACCGTACTGTGGTTGGCCGCGTATGCCATTTTGCCTGCGATCCTGCTGCTGATCGCCGCATCCACCATGAGCGTTTTTCACCCGCGTTATCTGATTGTGCTCGCGCCTGCCCTGCTGCTGCTCACGGCCTGGGGGGTGTTACATAAGGCCGCTACAAGAACCAGGATCGGGCGCGCGATCCAGGCCGGGCTGATCCTGATCCCGCTGCTCGGATTCGGCACGCTCTACGACTACTATAGCGGCGACATGCCCAAATCTCCGGATTGGCCCGCCATCGCCGCCTACCTGGACGCCCGCGCCCGGCCCGGCCAGCGCATCATCAAAACGACAGTCGATCCGGCCTTCAATTACTACTATTCCGGCCCGGCCACCGAAACCAGTCTATCGCCCGGTGTCGATATCGCCGCGCAACTCAGACCGGAGATCAACTTCGCGGATACGATCTGGCTGATCGGGAACTCACCGGAAGCGGACGCCTTTCTCAGCGACCACATGCAGCACTTGAGCACCGATCAGGTCGCTACCTTCACCATCGCGCAGTACCGTCGCTGGGAAGTCGCCCCCGGCGAATTCGAGACTCCCACCGAGGCCACTTTCGGCCAGATCGCGCGGCTGGCGGGCTATACGCTGTTGGGTCCCGATCCCACTACTCCGGCGATCACGCTGCTGCTGTACTGGGAACCGCTGGCCCAGACCGAGATCGACTACAAGGTTTTCGTCCACCTGCGCGACTCGACCGGTTGGGTATGGAGCCAGGACGATCATCGCCCGCGCGACGGTTTCGCCAGCACCCTGAACTGGAACCGCGCCGAACTGGTCCGCGATCCCTACCACCTGCTGGCCGGGGAATCCGCCGCCCTGCCCCCCGGCGACTACACGATCGCGGTCGGCTTCTACGATCCCGCCACCGAAGAACGCCTGCCCGTCACCGGTTCCGCCGGGAACGCGCTCGGTGACAGCTACCCGTTAGCAACCATCTACTGGCCGCCCGCCAACAAGTAGGGGCGTATCGCC
>JAFGTJ010000275.1 GCA_016934195.1 Anaerolineae bacterium
CTGCCGACCGGCCTGATCCACACGGCCTGGAACAGCGATGAAACGATGCGCGGCGCACTCGGTTACACCACCGGGGCGGTGGTCCGCACCACCGGCCAGATGCAGCGCGTCCCCGGCACGAATACGGTCTATTTCTCGTCCGGCGCGGGTGGTATCTACCGCGTGACGGACGGCGGCGCGTGGGGCGTGGTAGGACGGCAGTAGCCCAGGGGGACCGTAGGGAGGCACCCATGTGTGCCTCCGAGCAACCGTAGAGAGATACCCGTGTGTGCATCCGAGCAATCGGGCGGTCGCCATTCACCAGCGGTGGGACCCATGTGTCCCGCCCTACAGACATCAATGAAAACAGCCTCCCCCTCCGGCAAAAACAAGCAGCGGCGAACGTGCCAATCCCCCTCTCTCGCTCTGCTGGAGAGGGGGATTTAGGGGGTGAGGCCGTTTCGCCCCCTCATGGTACCGTTGGCGAATTGCGGGCGTAGGGGCGCTGCTTGCCGCGCCCTGTTTCTTTTGCCGGGGGCGCAGCAAGCGCCGACCAGTGGTCGGACGCGCCCCTACGCACATGCGGCGGTGATAGGTTCGCCAACGGTATCATTTACTTCGGCAGCAAATGGACCGTTTCGGGCACAAACGCGATCCCCACGCTTTGCCCTTCGCGGAAAATCTGTTCCGTGCTTGGATCGCTCTCGACCACGATCAATTCCCGGTCATCCACGTCCACAATATACTCGCTCGACGAGCCGAGATACATCGCCTGTTTGACGGTGGCCTGTTTTAAAGACGGATCGTTTTTGAGCGACAGCGCTTCGGGCCGGAGCACCGCCGTTAACTGCGCGCCGACCGCCGGACCAAAGGGGGCGGCGGTCCGCACCGGCTGCCCCAATACGGTGATCCCGGCCTGCCCGTCCTGAACGGATTCCACCACGACCGGCAAAAAGTTTGCTCGCCCAATGAAATCGGCCACAAACCGCGAGACGGGCCGCCGGTAGATTTCTTCGGGCGGGCCAAGCTGCTCGATTTTGCCCTCGTTCATCACCACCACGCGATCCGAAAGCGCCATCGCTTCCACCTGATCGTGCGTCACGTACACGCTGGTGATGTTCAGCCGCCGCTGGATGTTGCGAATCTCGCTGCGCATCTGGACGCGCAGTTTGGCGTCCAGGTTGGAGAGCGGCTCGTCAAACAGCAGCACGCGCGGCTCCACCACCAGCGAACGCGCCAGAGCAACGCGCTGCTGCTGCCCGCCGGAGAGTTCATTCGGGCGGCGCGCGCCCAGGTTCGGCAGGCTCATCAGGTCCAGCACCTTTTCCACGCGCGCGCGGATTTCGCTGCGCGATACATGCTGGACGCGCAGCCCGTAGGCGATGTTGTTAAAGACCGTCATGTGCGGGAACAGCGCGTAGCTCTGGAACACCATCGCCATATCACGCTTGTTGGGCGGGCGGTGCGAAATGTCTTTCTCGTCCAGCAGAATCCGGCCCGCCGACGGCATCTCGAAGCCGGAAATGAGGCGCAGTGTGGTTGTTTTGCCACAGCCGGACGGTCCGAGCAGGGTCAAAAATTCGCCCTCGTAGATCGTCAGCGACACGTCATCGACGGCGCGCACTTCGCCTTGCCCATCGCGCGCCGGGAATATTTTCGAGATGTTTTCCAGAATTAAACTGCCAACTTGCGCCATTACGCGCCCCCTTCCATCGTTTTCTCGGCACCGGTCGTTGTTCCGACTGCGACGGATAAAATGACGATGGCAGTCAACACGATTCCGATCAGGATGACACAGTACGCAAAGGCGTTGCCGTACCGCCCGTTTTCGACTTCGTTCAAAATCTGGTGAGTCATGATCTTGGTGCGCGACGTGGTGAGGAAAATAATCGCGGAGATCGTCGTCATCGAGCGCGCAAAGGCGTACACCAGCCCGGAGAAAAAGGCCGGTCGGATCAGCGGCAGCGTGATTCGCCGGAAGGTTCCCAGGCTGTCCGCCCCCAGGCTGATCGATGCTTCCTCGATGGACGGGTCGATCTGCGACAGCGCCGCGATTCCTGATCGCAGCGCCGCCGGGGTGCTGCGCACGATGAACACCAGGACAATCGCGCCCGCCCCGCCGAAGATCGCGCGACCGCCGGTCAGCTTGGGAATCAGCGTCACCGTGCCAATCAGCGGCAGCGTGATGTCATTGGGCCGGTTGAAGACCAGCAGATACCCGATGCCGATAATGGTACCGGGGACGGCGATACCGAGCATCGTGGCGAAATCCAGCGCGCCGCGTCCCGTGAACCGCTTGCGCACCACCAGGAACGCGATCACCATGCCCAACAACCCGGCTATCGGGGTCGCAATCGCGGCCAGGCGCGTCGTGTCTTTCATGGCCTCGGAGCCGTAGCCGTTGATCACGAAATCAAAGTGATCGAGCGTCAGTTCGTTGTTGACATTCAGGATTTTGGTGAAGGCCCCGGCAAAAATTGTGCCGTAGATCAGCAGGATAAACAGCGATACGAACATGCCCACCACAAACAGCGGCCAGCGTACCAGCGGGTGGGTGATCTGCTGCGGCGTGCCGGTCGGTTTGCCGGTCACGGATACCACCGAGGTCCGGCTGATCCAGTAGCGCTGGACCACAAAGACCAGCAGCGACGGTCCCAGCAGGATCACCGACAGCACAGCGGCGGCGGTGGTATTGTACAGGCCCACAATCGAGACATAAATGCGGGTGGACAATACCTCGTAATTACCGCCCATCACCAGCGGATTGCCCAGATCGGCAATCGCCTCGACAAACAGCAGCAGGAACGACCCGGCGATCCCCGGAATCAGCATGGGGACAGTCACGGTGCGGAAAATGCGGAACTTGTTCGCCCCTAAATTGGTGGCGGCTTCGTCCAGCGCCGGATCGAGCGCCTGCATCATGCCTTTGAGATTCATATAGGCGACGGTGAAATACGATAGGGTCAAAACCAGCGACAGCCCGTCCAGCCCGTAAATGTCGTAGCGAACGCCAAACCATCCCCTGGAAATCATGCCGTTGCGCCCAAACAGGAGCAGGACGGCAGTCGCAACGGCGAACGGCGGCGAGATGATCGGGATCAGCGCGGTGATGTGCATCAGCCGTTTGAACGGCACCGCGACCTTGACCTGGATATACGCCAGCAGAAAGCCCAACGCCGTTCCCAGCGCGGCCACGATCAGGCCCATTTCGAGCGTATTGCGGATAATGTTCCGGTATACGGGGGAACTCAGGTACCGGTCGAACAGTTCTTGCCCCTCTGCCGTCGTGCTTTCTTCCACCATACGATAAATGGGCAAAAGAATGGTGATGATCACGAATAACACCACCAGGATCAGGCCGATAAACAAAACCGGGTCTTGCGCGATCCGGCGGAATTCAGCAATCGGGCGACCACGAATGAGACTCTTCAAGAGATTTTTTCTCCGTAAACATGCCACTATTGCAAAAACCCCCCCACCGTCAAGCTGATGGGGGGGCAACATAGTTATCTTACACCACGCCTGCGCCGCTTACTCGACGGGCTGAGGCGCGATCTCGGTATCAAACCGTTCGGCGATCTCGGTCCGGTGCATCCCGGCGGCGATGAAGTTGTAATTGATCAGATTCACGTCGGCCAGGTTCACCGACAGTTCCGAAACCGGCGATTCGGGATTGGTCGGCAGTTGGAGCGAATTCACGGTTTGCGCGACGCCCTGCGCTTCGGGTGTCAGCGCCCACTCGATCCACATCTTGGCCGCTTCGGGTTCCGGCGCGCCCTTGATCAGCGCCATGCCGCCGATTTCGTAGCCCGTGCCTTCTTCGGGGAAGGTATTGACCACGATATCCTTGAATCCTTCGACCTGGAGTTTCACGCAGTCATGCGAGAAGATGATGGCAACCGCGATTTCGCCGTTGGCCGCCATCTGGCCCGGAGCCGACCCGGAGCGCGTGTATTGCAGGATGTTCTGGTGCAGTTGGGCGTAGTATTCAAAAGCGGTATCAATCGCGGCCTCGGTGGGCATTCCCTCTGCGTCGTAACCGGTGCCCGCTTCGGCGGCTTCCAGTTCGGCGGCCTTCAGCGTCACGATGGTCCAGAACGCGGTGAAGGCCGTGCCGGAGGTGGCCGGGTGCGCCATCGCTACATTGCCCTTGAGTTCGGGGGCGAGCAGGTCTTCCCACGAGGTGGGCGCTTCGATGCCCAGTTCGTCGAGGAATTCCACGTTCGAGCAGAAGCCCAGCGCGCCCACATAGACGCCGTGCCACGAGTTATCGACGCCCACCGCATTGGGGGCAAGCACCGAGGCCAGTTCGGGCGTATACGGCTCGATCAGGCCCTCTTCATACGCGGCGATAAAGGCGTCCGCCGGACCGCCCCACCAGACCGAAAATTCCGGGTCATCCTGGGTGGCGCGGATACGGGCCAGCGATTCGCCCGACGACATACGGACATACGAGGTTTCGATGCCCGTTTCTTCCTCGAAAGCCTGGGTCATAGCGACGCACCAGTCTTCTTGAGGGGTACACAGCACAGTCAGGGTATCTTCCTGCGCTTCAACGGAACCGGCAGGGCTGGCAACCATCATCGGAGCCAATACCGCCGCCACCAATACCAAAAGTGCAAAAACAGAAAGTTTCTTCATTTCCCATCCCCTTAGGAAAGAAAGTAATTAAAAGTCTGCCGATTTTTCGACAGAATAGGTTTGATTATAAAAGATTTTCGCGGTCGCGCCACCACGCTGTTAGCCCAGAGGCCACGAACGAGTTGATGTTGTTGGCGAATTGGGCGCGTAGGGGCGCTGCTTGCCGCGCCCTCCCCAAAAAACAAACAGGGCGCGGCAAGCAGCGCCCCTACGA
>JAFGTJ010000276.1 GCA_016934195.1 Anaerolineae bacterium
ACATTAGAAACGCCGTATTTTTGCGCGAGTCGCAGAATATCCTCGCGCTTGTCCTGTAACAGATCGTCAATGCCCAGATTGGTCTTATTGGTCATAATCCCGGTCCTGTTTGCCATATTTTAAGTATAACCGAGATTTACTTTGCGCCGCGCGATAACCCGCCAGCATCCGGTCCATCACCCAGGTGGTGCGGGCCGCGCTGATCCCCGTACTGGGACAGGTCCCCGCGCCGATCAGATCGTCCACCACCATCTGGATCAACGGCTGCTGGACGTGTTCGGGATAACCGATCTCGAAAGTGGCCGCGCCCTCTGCCGTCTCCAACCGGACCGGCGCGGCATCAAATGTGCTGTAGGTCAGCGTGCCCGCGCTGCCGATAATCTCCGTCCGGTCGATTTTCCCCTGGCTGGTGAAGCACCATAACCCGCTTCCCTGTACACCGGACTCGAACGTCCAGGCCCCGCTTACAAGGTCCTCGGCGGGATACAGCCCGGCCTGATTCGCCGCGAATCCGGCCACCGCGCGGACTGGTCCCAGCACGAAATCCAGAAAATCCAGCATATGGGACGCCAAATCCACGAAATGCCCGCCGCCCGCGATGGCCGGGTTCACGCGCCAGGGCAGGTGATCGCGGTCCAGATCGCCCACCTGCGGCGGTTGGTGGAGCGTGACCGTCACGGCGCGCACCTCGCCCACCGCGCCGGAATCGACCAGTTCCTTGATTTTCAGAAAACGGGCCAGCGCCCGCCGGTAGTAAGCGACAAACAGCGGCACGCCCGCCTGCTGGCAGGCCGCGATCATGGCCGCGCATTCGGCGTGATCGAGCGCCATCGGTTTTTCGACGTAAACCGGTTTGCCCGCAGCGGCGGCGCGCCGCGTATAGTCCATGTGAACGTGGGGCGGCGTGGCGATGTAGATCGCGTTCACCTCCGGGTCGTGGATCAGGGCGTCGGCGTCGTCGTACCCGCGCGCGATGCCGTGCCGCGCCGCGTACTCCTGGGCCAGAGCGCCGTCGCGCCGCATCACGGCCACCAGCGCGGAATTACGCGCTTTTTGCAGGCCGGGACCACTTTTGACCTCGGTGACGCTGCCCGCGCCGATCATGCCCCACCGGATGGGGGGAGTCATTGGGATCGTCATCGCTGCTGCTCTCCTTATGGTATGCCGGTTCGCCTCACCTCTGAATCCAATACGGTTTTAGATCAGGTCTGGGACGGTAGGGCGGGACCCATGTGTCCCGCCGCTGGTGGATGGATGATCACCCGGAGGCACACACGGGTGCCTCCCTACCGTGTCATCTAAACCGTATTGCTCCTAAATCCCCGCCCCGCAAGCGGAGAGAGGACTTCAACACATACCGATTTCCCCCTCTCCACAGCGTTATGGAGAGGAGGTCAGGGGGTGAGGCTAACCGGCAGCCGGATACGAAACGTGCTGCCCGCGCCGGGCGCGCTTTCGACGGTGAGCGTGCCGCCGTGCAGATCGACCACTTTACGCGCAATCGACAGGCCCAGGCCCGCGCCCCGGTCGGTGCGGGCTTCTTCGACGCGGTAAAAACGGTCGAAAATGTGCGGCAGGTGTTCCGGGCTGATGCCGCTGCCCGTATCGCTGATTTCGAGCACCGCGCCGCCGTCGTCGGGATAAGCGCGCAGCGTCACGCTGCCGGGGGCGGTGGTGTGCTGGATCGCGTTGCGAGCCAGATGATTGATCGCCGCTTGCAGGTCGCGGGCGCTGGCCTGGATTAACGGCAGATTGGGCGCGATCTCGACGCTGAGCGCGACTCCCTGCCGTTCGGCCTGGGTGCTCACCCCGGTGATGGCGTTTTCGACCAGGCTGGTAAGCGACGTTGGGGCCAGCGTCAGGCCGGGGCTGCTGTCCAGGGTGGACATGGTAAGCAGGCCCTCGACCAGTTCCTGGAGGTAGGTGATCTGCTCTTTCATGACGGTCAGGTGGCGCAGGTGATGGTCGGGCAGCGGTTGTTCGCCGCTGTTTTGCAGCACGTACAGGCCGGTATTGAGGATCGACAGCGGCGTCTTAAATTCGTGCGAGGCGACGGTGATAAAATTCGCCAGAATGTCGATCTCCTGCTTTTCAATCGCCAGCGCTATTCGTTCCTGTTCGGCGAGTTTGCGTTCGGTGATATCCTCCGACACGCCCAATACGCCGAAAATCTGCCCGCTCTCGTCCCGCAGCGGGACCTTGCTGGTGCGCGTCCAATAGGGCGCTTCGCTGTCCCGCGCGCGCTCGCGTTCCATGTTCAGCAGGGAGCACCCGGTATCGATCACCCGGCGGTCTTCGGCCCGGTAAGCATCGGTCTGGTCATGCAGTGTCAGATCATAATCGGTTTTGCCAACAATATCGCCGGGGTTTTTCAGGTTGGTCCGGTTGGCGAAGTGTTGGTTGCAGCCCAGGTACGTCAGGGTGGTGTCCTTCCAGAAGATGCTGAGCGGGAGATGGTCAATCACCTGTTGGAGCATCTGGCGAGCTTCAGACAGGCGGCGCTCGGCCTGTTTGTGCGCGGTGATATCGCGGAAACTGGCAATGGCCCCATACACTGTGCCGTTTTCGTCCACCAGGGGCGCGGCGTTAACCGACAGCCATTTGACCTCGCCATTCGGGGCGATAATGCCGTGTTCCAGGTCCTCAACGGTGCGCCGCTGCCCCAATGCCAGCGCGACCGGCAGTTGATCCAGCGGGTAGGGGCGGCGCTGCAAATCCACATGCTGCCACTCGTGAGCGTTGTAGTAGCGCCCGGTGATCGTGTCCTGACGCACTTCAAGAATACGCGCAGCGGCGGGATTGGTGTAGATGATCTGGCCGTCCATGTCCACCATCACCATGCCGTCCACCATCGTTTGGAACATCTGGTCCAGCCGGTGCCGGGTCTGGCGCAGTTCGAGTTCGGCCTGTTTGCGCTCGGTAATGTCGATGATGGCGATCTGGGAGGCCGGTCGGCCCTGGTATTCGATGACATTCACGTAAAACTCGACCCAATAGGCCGAGCCGTCCTTGCGCAACATTCGCATCTGGGCAGAAGGTGTCACCTGCTGACCGGCATAACGGTCGGACTCGCGCTGTACCGAAACGGCGCGATCTTCCGGGTGAATGGTGGCGAGGCGTTCTTCCGGCGTCTGGGCCAGGATTTCCTCGATGGTGTAACCGGACATCTCGGCGGCGGCTTGATTGGTGAACACCACCCGCCCATCCTGTATAATCAGCAGCCCTTGCAGCGAGTGATCGACCAGGGCGCGGTAGGCTTCTTCGATCTGGCGCAGGACGCTCACCAGTTGGTTGTGTTCGGCCTGGGCGGATTCCAGGTCGGCCACGCGCTGGCGCAGCGCGGCCAGTTCGTCCAACGGTTCGGCATGAGTTTTAAGCGTATCGTCCATAAGTGGTCCGCGACCGTAGTTAATCAGGCGCTGCCGCCCCTGACGGTAAGCGCCTGCTGTACGGCCTTGAGCAGCGCATCCGATCCGGCGAAGCCCTGTTCAACCAGGCGCGTGCAGCACTGGCGCAAAAAATCCTGCTGTTCCGGGGTGAGGACCTGCCCGGTCATCACGATCACGGGCACATCGGCCAGCCGTTCTTCGCCGCGCACCATCGCCAGCACGTCAAACCCGCTGATATCCGGCAGCACCAAATCCAGCACAATCAGGCTGGGAATGTGATCGGCCAGCCAGTCGAGCGCCTGCGCGCCGTCGGTGACGCAGTGGACCGTATGGCTTTTTTCGCGGAGCGCGGCTTCGATCAGCGCGCGGTCGGCGGCCTGCGGGTCCACCACCAGGACCGGCTGCGTGGCGCGGACTTCAGCCAGAATAAGCTCCGTCACGGCCAATACCTGGGCGCGATCCAGCGGCTTGGTCAGCGCGTCGTGCGCACCGAGCCGGATCGCCAGCGGGCGATCATCCACGATGGAGACGATCACGACCGGAATATCGCGGGTGTTGGACGAGCTTTGTAACGCGCGCAAGACCTGCCAGCCGTCCATACCGGGCATCATGACGTCCAGCGTAATCAGGGCCGGGTGATGTTCGCGGGCCAGCGCCACACCCTGGGGACCGCTGCTGGCGGTAATGGTGTGGTAGCCGCCGCTGCGCAGCATATCTTCCACGATCTGGCGGGCGTCGGCGTTGTCGTCAATCACGAGGACGGTCGCGGTGCGGGCGTCGGGCGCGTGTTCGCGGATCAGGTCGCTGACCGTTTCGGCAGCGGGCAGCATCACAAAAAAGGTGGTGCCCTTGCCGACCGTGCTCTCCAACCAGATACGCCCGCCGTGCATTTCGACCAACCGTTTCGTGATCGCCATGCCCAACCCGGTCCCCTTGTGGCGGCGGGTATTGGAAGCATCGACCTGCTGGAATTCGGCGAACACCGTGTCGAACTGGTCACGCGGGATGCCGATCCCGGTGTCGGTGATCTCGAACCGGATCATGCCGTTACTGCTGGCGGCGCGCACCGTGACGCTGCCTTCTTCGGTGAACTTGACGGCGTTGGAGAGGATATTGGTGATGATCTGGCGGGCGCGGGTTTCGTCGGCATAGACCGGCGGCGCGTCCTCGAATTCCCGCGCCAGCGTCAGCCCTTTGTGGATCGCCAGCGGTTCGACCGCTGACAGCGCGCTCTCGATCAGGCTGGGGGTATTAATCACGCCCAATTCCAGCGAGACGCGCCCCGCTTCGATGCGGCCCAGGTCCAGCACATCGTCGATCAGGCCGAGCAGGTTATAACCGTTGCGGACCACTTTATCCAGCCGGTCGCGCTGCACGTCGTTCATCGTGCCGTAGGTGCCGTTGCCGACCAACTGCGTGTAACCGATGATCGAGTTAAGCGGCGTGCGCAGCTCGTGACTCATGTTTGCCAAAAATTGGCTGCGCATCTGGTTAGCTTCGTTCAGCTTGACGTTTTTTTCGGCCAGGGCGTCGTGTGTTTCCTGCATGGGATCAAACAACTGGAAGCGCAGCACCGGCAGCCCTAACGCCAGCGCCGCCAGCGCCAGCAGGATCGCGGGCAGCGGGATCGGGATGATCGGCCAGATCAGGACCGACGAGACAATCTGGGCAGCGGCGAACGCGGGTCCCAGCCACATCCAGCGCGCGCGCGGGTTATTGGCGTGGTATAAAACCACCGTCGCCGAAACCAGGTAGAACACCAGCAGTCCGGCCACGAACAATCCGAGCGTGGTCCAGTCCCCCTGGTAGCCGCCGTCGCCGCGCGCAAGGGGCCGCAGATTTTTCAGCAGCCAACCCGCCCACAGGAATCCCCATTGCGGCACGAATAACACCAACCCAAACAACCGCACAATGCGGGTCGCGCGGGTGTGGTATTGGGTGAATTCGGTGCCGAAGAACAGCATCCCGACCGCGAAGATCGGGTACACGGTGATCGCGGCGTAGGTGGCCTGAGCCGGGTCCAGGTCCAATGGATCGATGAAACGGCCCAGGGCATTCGCCACGCAGTAGGCCATCAGCGCCAGCATGGTCAGGGCAAACAACTGGTTATAGGTCCGGTGGGGAGATTGCCACAAGACCAGCATCAGCAGCATGGCCGCCACGACAGCAGTGCCTAAATTGCTGACCACCACAATCACGGTCACGGTTGAAAGCTGCATTTTCGTGTTTTGTCCTTCGTTACTGGTTGTTAGTTACTGGTTATTGGTTTTGAGTTTTGAGTTTTCGGTTATTGGTTGTTTGTCCTTATGACGGAACCAACCAGACTCCGCGCCACCCGTAGGGCGGGACCCATGTGTCCCGCCGCCGGGCGGAGCGAGCGCCGCCACATTCGCGTAGGGGCGCTGCTTGCCGCGCCCTACTTTTTTTGACCAGGGCGCAGCAAGCAGCGCCCCTACGATTGGGCCATAATGAAGCCCCTACTACGATTGGGCCATATTGAAGCCCCTACGATTGGGCCATAATGAAATGGTTTCTTCACAAGAACCAGGAACCAAAAACTAATCACTCAAAACGAATCACTCATCACTCAAAACTACTCACCGCTACACCGAAGCCAACAACCGGTTGACGTGCGCGAGCAGTTCACGGGGCTGGACCGGCTTGCGCAAAAACCCGTTCGCGCCGACCGTCTGCGCCATGTCCGCGCTGTCGGTAGCCGATACCATCAGCACCGGGATATCGCGGGTGGCCGGGTCACTGCGCAGCGCGTCGAGCGCCTGCCAGCCGTTCATGCCCGGCATCATGATATCCAGCATGATCAGGGCCGGGCGGAGATCATGGGCCAGCCGCAGCCCGTCATTCGGATTGCACACGCCGTAAACACGCAGCCGGTGAATGGCTAACTGGTCTTGCAGCACCTCGACCGCTTCAAAGTCATCGTCAATAACCAGGATAACCGGCCCGCTGGTGCGCGGTTTCGGCTTGAGTTGGGTCATGGTGTAATCCGGTTTTTCGGCGGCGGGCAGCGCGACGTGGAACGTCGTGCCTTTGCCCACGTCGCTTTCAAACCACAGGTGGCCGCCGTGCAGATCGGTGAGCAGCTTGGCAATCGGCAGGCCCAGGCCGGTCCCTTCGTGCTGGCGGACCAGCACGTTATCGCCGCGCACGTAAGCGTCGAATATCTTTTCCTGCTGGTGGGGGGGAATGCCGGTCCCGGTGTCGGTGATGATCAGCACCACCTGTTCCTGGGCATCGTCGTAATAGCCCCGGATGATGACGGCCCCCTGTTCGGTAAACTTGATCGCGTTGGTGATCAGGTTCCATAGAATCTGGCGGGCGCGTTCCTGGTCCACGAACATCGGCGGCAGGTCGCTGTAACCACGCACTACCGACAGCCCTTTGCCCAATGCGCGGCCTTCAAGTTCGGTCAGCAGGCCGTTCAGCAGATCGACGGTGGACACCTGGACGCATTTCAGCTTGACGCGCCCGGCCTCGATCTTGCTCAGGTCCAGCACATCGTTGATCAGGTCGAGCAGCAGTCGCCCATTACGCGAGACTTTGCGCAGCCGGTCTTCCTGTATCTCGTTGAGATCGCCGTAGGTCCGCCCGGCGACCAGTTCAGTGTAGCCGATGATCGAGTTCAACGGCGTGCGGAGTTCGTGACTCATGTTGGCGAGAAACTGGCTTTTAAGGCGCGTGGCTTCGATCAGTTGGTCATTTTTGATCGCCAGTTCCACCGTGAGATCGGCCAGCGGTTGGAAGACGCGGCGCTGAAGCACCATCCGGCCCAGCAGCATCGAAGCGACGGTCACAGCCACCGCGTTAAACGGAAAATCCCGTAGATACTGCTCGGCCCCGAAACCCACGACGCCCAACGTCAGGATGATCACGGGGACCGACAGCGCGCGGGTGGTGGGGTTGCGCTGGTGGTGCAGCAGGCCGATACTGCCCAACAGGTAGACCATGACCAGAATCACCCCGGCCAGCCCGGTTGAGGTGAGGGTATATTTGTATTTGCCGCTGTCCTGTGGCATGAAGTCCGCCGTCAGTTGATCGCGCCACAGCAGCGCCATAAACATGAGGGCCAACCCGGTGCTGAGCATGGCCTCGAAGGTACGGAAGCGGATCGACAGCCGGGCAAACGCGAAAATGAACTTGAACAGCAGGGTTGTCCCCACGATGTAGCAGGTGGTGACGGCATAAAACAGTGGTTTGGGGTCCATGCCGAACTGTTGGGCGGCCTGCCAGGGCGCATTCAGAAACCCGTACACGCCGAAAATTGCCATGCACAGCGCGAAATACTGGCTGCTGCGGTGGCGGCGATCCTGCCAGAGAATCAGCAGCGCCAGCGCCAGCCCCACTAATCCCAGGATGATATTGGCGCAAATACTCACCAGAGTAATAAGGCTCGTGGACATAAGAATCAGGGACTCGTCCAGATCAACCGGCGTAAAACGTGCAGAGAACGTATGTGACTATTGTACCTGTTTCGGATCGATAGCGCATCTGGTGGCGGGCAGGGCTGACTGATTCTCATCAAATTTTTACCGCAGAGAATACTGTTGGCGAACCTATCACCGCCGCATTTGCGTAGGGGCGCTGCTTGCTGCGCCCTGTTTTTTTGCCGGGGGCGCGGCAAGCAGCGCCCCTACGCC
>JAFGTJ010000277.1 GCA_016934195.1 Anaerolineae bacterium
GCTTGCGCCTGCTCGACTTCCCCTGCAAGATCGGGCAGCACCGCTTGCAGATCGGCGTCCGCCAATGGCGATTCCAACAGCGATTGGTAAGCGTGATCCAGCTTGATCAGATCGACCAGTTCCCCTTGCAGGGCGGTGCTGGCATCCCGCAGCGCCTTGACCTGGTCCGCCAGCGTTTTTGATTCGCGGCGCAGATCGTTTTGAACCACGTCATAGACCCGGTCCTTAAACTGGATCGACGCCATCGTTTGCTGTGTCTGGCCTAGCTGCGCCGGGTCCAGCGTTGAATCCTGGTCGAGATAATCCGTCAGGGCGCGATCCGCTTTGGTCAGGGCATTGTGCGCTCCCTTGAGTCCGCGCAGCAGCGCATCCGTTGCCCGGCGGCGCTGGTTATACGTGGCGAACAAGTTTTCGAGGTTTTCGATTACGGTTTGACGGGGCATGGAATGTTCCTGCTGGATAGGTGATCATGACAATTTGTACACTCATGATAAATACTATCCCAAAACCGGTTGCACACAAAAAATGTAACTCTGTCAAATCAGAACGGCAGGTAGCGAATTTCACCCGACCATTCATCTTCTTCACTCGCGAGTAAAATTAACTCAAGCGTATCGATCACTTCGCCGACCGGCTTGGTGCCATGCACAAGAAATAATCCGGATGTGGGCAAATCAGCATTGACACGGTCGTAGAAATAACCGCGCATGGTATTGACATCGTGCGTTAAGACAATATAGTCGTGCTAGGCAGCCCATTCCAAAATCAGAGTATCTGGTTCTCCGGCTAATTCTGTATCCTGGATGCGAGTGATATCCACATCAGGTACACGTCGTTCCAAACCCCGGATGATTTCATTGTTGAAGTTCTCGTCTGCCAGAAAACGCATTACTCACTATTTGCCTTCCGCTTGGCTTCTAAGCGCTCTAGCAAAATCGCACGGGTTAACTTCGGCGGGTATTCGCGTTCATATGTCTGGCGAAACGTCTCCGCTTCCGCTTCTTGCTGGTGAAGATAAGTATCCACTTCATCCCGGTGGCGCAGATAATAACCAATGGCGAGATATACATCGTCTAAGGATAACGACGGATACTGCGCCGTAATGGTTTCAGGGGTATGGCCCAGCCGAAACGAATAGATCACTAAATCCAGCAAAACGCGCGTATTGCCAACACGCAATCGTCCATGCTCATCGGCACGAATAGGGATTTGCTCGGTAATTGGTGTGGCAATCATCGTTTTGCACTCCTGAAATTGTTGTCAGTCTATTATAAGTCATCTTCACGAAGTTTTGATAGACTGGATGATCTGTACACCGGGCAAAAGCGCTGATAGTACAATCGGCGCATCATCACTACAAAACTATTGGGGCGCTTCGGAATTGAAGATCAGGCGTGTAAAAAGCCCGACATGATATCCGGTGGACAGCAGCCGCGTGTGGGCTTGGCGCACGCATTCGCCAACGATCCGCCGCTGCTGGTTGGTATGGATATTCGATGCCGGGAATTCTTACGCGCTTCTTATACCAGATTGAGGCCAATCTTACGCCCGTGTGGTAATAATCAAGCGATTCTAAAATGAGCCTATTTGTACCGGAGTCGCCCGCAATGACCGACACACCCAATACCACCTATACTTTTCAAGCTGAAATCCAGCAGTTGTTACACATCCTGGTCCATTCGCTCTATACCGAGCGCGACATCTTCCTGCGCGAACTGATCTCGAACGCCTCCGACGCGCTGAACCGGATGCAGTTCGAGATGCTGACCCAGGAAAATATCCTCGATCCCGACGCGGAACTGGCGATCCACATCGCAGCAGACAAGGACGCCAAAACGCTCACCATAACCGATACCGGCGTCGGCCTGAACCGCGAGGAAATGATCCACAACCTCGGCACGATTGCCCAATCCGGCGCAGCCCAATTTCTGCGGCGCATGGCGGATCAGGCCGCCGACAAAGTGCCCGCTACCGACCTGATCGGGCAGTTTGGCGTGGGCTTCTACTCGGTATTTATGGTCGCGGAAAAAGTGACCGTGACTTCGCGCTCGTTCCGTCCCGACGATACGGCCTGGGCCTGGACTTCCGACGGCGGGACCACTTACACCATCGAACCGGCGGAACAGGAAACGCGCGGCACGACCATCACCGTGTATCTCACCGAGGAAGCCGGGGAATTCCTGGACCCGTTCCGGCTGCGCAACATTATCAAAAAGCACTCGGACTTCATCGCCTTTCCGATCACCCTGGACGGCGAGATCGCCAACCAGCAAACGGCCATCTGGCGGCGTCCGGCGCGCGAGGTCGAGGCCGACGATTACGCCGCGTTTTACAGGCAGTTGACGCTGGACTTTAACGATCCGCTGGTTCATCTACACGTCGTAGCCGATGCGCCGGTCCAGTTTTACAGCGTGTTATTTATCCCCGAAAAAGCGGATCGCGGCCTGTTCAGTCTGCGCACCGATCACGGCCTCAAGCTGTATGCCCGCAAGGTGTTGATCCAGGAATACAACAAGGACTTTTTGCCCAATTACCTGCGCTTTGTGGACGGCGTGGTCGATTCCGAGGACCTGCCGCTGAACGTGGCCCGCGAGTCGATCCAGGCGACCCGCGCCATCAAGCGGATCGGTGTATCGCTCAAGGGTAAGCTGTTGGGCGAATTGGAACGCATCGCGGAGGAAGAACCGGAGCGTTACGCGGCGTTCTGGGACGAGTTCGGCGGTTTCCTCAAGGAAGGGATCGCCACCGAATCGGGCGACGCGGCGCGGCTGGCGAAGCTGTTACGCTTCCATTCGTCGGTCAGCGACGGAAAAACACCGACCGTTACACTGGATGATTACGTGGCGCGCATGAAGGACGACCAGGAACACATTTACTACATCCTGGCGAGCGATCTGGTATCGGTCCGGCACAGCCCGCACCTCGATTCGTTCCGGGCGCTGGATTATGAAGTGCTGATCCTGCCGGATACGGTGGACAGCTTCATGCTGATCAATTTGACCGAATACGAAGGCCGCTCGCTGCGTAATGTGGATGACGCCTCGCTCGATCTGCCGGACGCGCCCGACGCGGAGACGGACGGCGAAGACACCCCGGTCCCGCTGGACGAAAAAACGTTCGACCGGGTGCGGGCGCGGTTCGTGGACGTGTTGGGCCAGCGCGTGACCGAAGTGCGCGAGTCGCACATGCTCAAGGCGCACCCGGTCCGGCTGGTGGCTCCCGAAGGCGAAGCGGATCGCAATATGCAGCGCGTGCGCCGCATGATCGAGCAGGATTACGCGGTTCCACGCCGCATTTTGGAAATCAACCGGCGGCACCCGATTATTCACGATCTGGCGGCATGGCTGGCTGACGATTCCGGCGCGCCGGTCATCAACCAGGTGGTCGAGCAGTTGTACGACAGCGCCCTATTGCTGGACGGGCTGCATCCCAACCCGGCGGACATGGTAGGCCGCATCCAGTCCCTGATGGAGCAGGCCATCCGGCGCGGGGAGTAACCCGGCGCGCTGCCTACCTACTCTTCGGCTTCAAATAACCGGCGCGCATGGTCCAGCAAAACGGCGATGCGCTCCGGTGATACTTCCTTGCTGTAGAAATAGCGGTCGAGCAGTTCTTCGGGCGTCAGGCCCTCCGGCGATGTGCCGAGCCGCAGCCGGGCCGGGCGTTCGACCTCGTGCTGAATGGCGGCGACGTGATTCGCGCCCGCGTCCTTGAGCGCCTGGAAAATATCGCGGTCATTCAGCAGTAAATCGGCTTCCGGGTCGGCGGTGATGATGACGCGCACGATGGCATCGGCCAGTTTTTTCTGCCGGATGGCCGCAAGCACGGCGCGCGTTGGTTCGCTCTGCCCCTGTACATCAATACGCAGCGTCACGAACGGGCGGCAGTCCACTTCCTCAAACGTGACGTGCGTCCGCCCGCGCTCCAATTCGACCCACACAAAACCCTTTTTGTCGCCTTCCTCGCCAAAATCGATCCGTTCCAGGCTGCCGCTGTAGACGACCGGCGGCGCTCCGGTCCGGCCCAACGTGAGATTCTGGTATTTGTGGATGTGGCCCAACGCAACGTAATCCCAGGCGGGATCGTCCAGGGTGCTGATCGGGACGATGATGTCGCGGCCCAACATCACGCTGCGCTCGCTGCCAAAGGCCGCGCCCGCCACGCTGAAATGCCCGGTCAGCACGCGCGGCATGGCGTAGTGGGTGGCGCGTTCGGCCATATCGCCCAATACGTTTTCGAGATGCCGTTCCAGGATCGCGTCAATTTCGGCAATGGTGGCGTTGTGGGGAATGTCCATATCGCGCAGCAGGTGGGCGCGCACCGGGTACGGCGCGGTCCCGACCAGCACCGGCCCGCGCTTGGTATCGATCTCGTGCAGTTGGTAATCGCGGCCCAACGTCACATTCGGCACGCGCAGCGTCTCGTAAATTTCGATGCTGGACGCCCGCCGCTCGATGGTGGGCAGATCGTGGTTGCCGACCAGCAGCACGACCGGGCACAGCGCGGCCAAATCCTGCACACGGTAGGCGAATTCACGCTGGAACGTCGGCGTCGGGTTGCGCGATTTGAAGGCGTCCCCGGCGAAGATCGCCAGGTCCACGTCATGCTCGCGGGCGTAGGCGATCATGTCGTCCATACGGCGCAAAAAATCCAGCACGCGGGTGCTCACCCCGGTTTCGGGATCGGTGCGCCCGTAGTTTTCCATGCCGATATGCACATCGGCGAAATGCAGCAAGCGGATCGGGTCGGTCATGGTGAGTTAGCTTTCAGCGGTCAGCAGTTAGCAATTAGCAAATCCTGTCTCTATGACCCCATCATAGCCCAAACTGCTGATGGCTGAAAGCTGAACGCTGACGGCTTATCCCCGCTACGCCATCGCATCCTTCAACGCCGCGAGCACTTTTTCGTGCAAATAACCGTTCGTGACCAGGATGCCCCGGTTATTCTGTAGCCGCGATCCGGCGGTCCAGTCGAGGTTCTGGCCGAACACGTCCGTCATGCGCCCGCCCGCCTCGGTCACGATCACGTACCCGGCAGCGTGATCCCAAACTTTCTCGCGGTAGGTTTCCTCCGGCACCAGCCGGATCAGCACGTCGCCCAACCCGGTAGCGACCATGCCGTGCTTGTCCTGGCTGTCCAGGCGGCGAACCGGCGCGTCGGGGCCGCGTTTGAGCGCTTTTTCCAGGCGGTCAAAGAGACTCATATCGGTGTGACCGGACGCGATACTGGTCAGGAAAGTGGCGCGGGCCGGGTCGTTATTGGCCGAGGCGCGGATCACCACCGGCTCCCCACCGAACAGCGGCTCGATGGTCGCGCCCAGACCCGCCGCTGCCGCGATCAACGCGCCGGGATCGTCCGGCGCATCGGCCTCATCGCGGTAAAAACCGGGACTCGCCAGCACACCCAATACTGGCTCGCCGTCCACCAGCAGCGAAACCGCCACACAGTAATGTTCGTGGCGCAAAAAGCCCTTTGTGCCGTCGATAGGGTCCACCACCCAGGTACGGGAAGCCTGTGTGTCCTTGCCCACATCCAGCCACGCGGCGACCTGTTCCTCAAACACGTAGCCGCCCAGCGCGTCGGTGAGAAAACGCTGCACCAGCGCGCGCTGCTGGTCGTTCAGCAGCAGCATAAAATCCTCGGACCGTTCCTCCGACAGCACAGCATCATCCGGGAAATTTTCAGCTAGCCCATTGCCGATGATGGCCTGGGACGCATAATCGGCCACCGTGACCGGCTCGCGTCCGGCCTTCTGCGAGGGATCGACCAGTTCGGACTGGATATTGTGGCAGACAGAGGCGGCCATCCGGGCGATAGTCTTGGCGATTTGTAGTTCGGTTGATAAGTCCACGCGGTTTAAACTCCGAAAAATGGCTAAAAAATCACACGGGCTATTGTAACGCAGCCGGAAACGGGAACAAAGGTATTTGGACGGCGGCACGGCTTTTAGTTCGCCAAACCGGGCCGGGTAGCATACAATGCAAGAGCTTCTGAACGTATTTTTTAGGAGGAATCCCGTTATGAAACGCATTGTAACAGCGCTGTTGGTCCTGGTAACGGTGGTGACGGCGGGCGGGCTGATTCCGGCCAGCGCCCAGGATAACCCGGTTTTGTCACCGGCCAACGCCGCCCAGGTGATCGAATTGGCCCGGCTGGAAAGCGGCGCGGCCAACGTGTACAGCGTGGATTTCAGCCCGGATGGGACGCTGCTGGCAGCGGGCGACGATTACGGTTTCGTGGAAATCTGGGACCTGGCCGCCGTGCGTAACAAAACCGACGACGCCCTGGTCACCCTCGAACAACACACGGATTTTGTTACCAGCGTGGCGTTCAGTCCCGATGGAACCCAGATCGCGTCCGCCAGCGATGACCAGATGATCCTGATCTGGAATCTGGCCGATGCGGTGCTGTTCAACGAACCGCTGATTACCATCGTGGAGCACAACGATTTCGTGACCGGCATCGCCTACAGTCCCGACGGGACGAAACTCGCCAGTTCCAGCAATGACCGGACGGTCCAGTTGTGGAACGTGGCCGACGGTATGAACCTGATAATCCTGGACGGACACGACGACTACGTGACCGGCGTGGCCTTTAGTCCTGATGGCGCGACGTTGGCCTCGTGCAGCGACGATCTCACGATCCGGCTGTGGGACGTGGCAACCGGCGCGAATAAAGCGGTACTGGAAGAACACGAAGATTTTGTGACCGCTGTTGATTTCAGCCCCGATGGACTGCGGCTGGTATCCAGTTCGGATGACAACACAGTCCGGTTGTGGGACGCGGGTAACGGCGTCCAGTTGGCGGCGCTGGCCGGGCATACCGATTTCGTGCGCGACGTGGTGTACAGTCCCAATGGGCTGCTGCTGGCCTCGGCCAGTTACGACAACACGGTCCGGTTGTGGGATGCCACCACCGGGGCGAATGTCGCCACGCTGCAAGGCCATGAATACGGGGTGAACGCAGTCGCCTTCAGCCCGGACGGGACGATGATCGCTTCGGCGGGCGGCGACGGCACGATCCGGCTGTGGGGCATCGGCCAGCCGTTCGGCGGCGAGGATACCGGCAGCGCGGTCAGGGGCCGGAACCTGTTCGCAGCCAACGGTTGTAACGTCTGCCATGCCGTCGAATCGGCCATGCCGGGAGCCGGACCGTCGCTGATGGGCGTGGGCAGCCGGGCCGGGCTGCGGGTCGAGGGCGTGGGCGCGTTCGATTACCTGTATAACTCGATTGTTGATCCCGCCGCGTTCGTGATGGACGGTTACAGCGAAGGCGCGATGCCCGCGTATGATTTTCTGGACCAGGGCGACGTGGAAGATATGGTGTCGTACCTGCTGACGCTGCAATAGATTAGCCTCACCCCTACATCC
>JAFGTJ010000278.1 GCA_016934195.1 Anaerolineae bacterium
CGGCTGCCGGGTGGTAAAATAGTCCAGAAATTCGGTTGTCATGTGCGTTCCCCATCAGAATACAGGTTCGGATCAGTATCCAACTCGTGATTAAGCTGCCGATTGTAGCACATCGCTTCGCTTAGAACCGCCGGGTGATGTACAATTTGTCTCAACCCTACAATACATCAAGTGACCTATGACCGACACTTACACCGTCCACCAACTCACGACCTATATCCGCGACCTGCTCGACGGCGATCCCGCCCTGCAAGGAATCTGGGTCGAAGGCGAGATCAGCAACTTCCGGCGCGCGCCCTCCGGCCACCTGTATTTCACGCTCAAGGACGGTCAGAGCGAACTGGCGTGCGTGATGTGGCGCTCGCAGGCGGCGCGGCTGGGATTCGAGCCGCAGCAGGGCGACGCGGCGCTGGCCGGGGGCAGCATCACCGTTTACCCGGCGCGCGGGCAGTACCAACTGGTCTGTGAAACGCTGCAACCCGCCGGAGTCGGTGATCTGCACCGGGAATTTGAACGGCTCAAGGCGCAGTTGGAGGCCGAAGGACTGTTCGATCCCGACCGCAAGCGCCCGATCCCGCCGTTTCCGCGCCGGATCGGGATCGTCACGTCGCCCACGACGGCGGCATTTCAGGATATCCAGAACGTGCTGCGGCGGCGTTACCCGGCGGTAGAGGTAATTCTCAGTCCGGCGACGGTCCAGGGCCGGGACGCCCCGCCCCAGATCGTGGCCGCGATTGAGCGACTGAATCGCCACACGGACGTAGATGTGATCGTGGTGGCGCGCGGCGGCGGCAGCCTGGAAGATTTGTGGTGCTTCAACGATGAAACGGTCGTGCGCGCCGTCGCCGGATCGCGGATTCCGGTCGTGACCGGGGTGGGTCACGAGATCGATTTTACGCTGGTCGATTTCGCCGCCGACCAACGCGCCCCAACGCCCTCAGCGGCGGCGGAACTGGTCACGCCGGACGGCGACGCGCTGCGGCTGGATATCCGGGTTTTGGCCGGACGGATGAACGGTGCGGCGCGATCCGCGCTGGATACCCGGCGATCCGCGCTGAACGCCCATCACCGCCTGCTGGACCGGCTGACGCCGTTGGTCCAGGTGCGGACCGCCCGCCAGCGCATCGACGATTTAACCGCCCGCCTGGATACCCACTTTCAACACGGACTGGTCCGGCGGCGGGACCGGCTGACAGCGGCGGTTCGGGCGCTGGACGCGGCGAATCCGGCGGCGTTATTACGGCGCGGTTATGCGCTGGTCACGCGGGCCGGGGACGGCGCGCGCGTCACCAGCGCACAAATGACCGCCGAGGGTACATGGCTCAAGATCGCGCTGCACGACGGCGAGCTTACGGCCACCGTCCGGCAGCGGGATATGCACGACGCAGATCATACAGGCGATTCATGATAACAGGACGCAGATGAACGCAGATAAACACAGATTAAAAACCTGAAAATCCGCGTGTCTCTGTGTTACAGAATAACGTGATCGTTGGTTAGCCCCTATCCCCCGACCCCTTTCCCCGCAAGCGGAGAAAGGGAGGGAGATGGTCGCGCTGTTTTCCCCCTCTCCACTTGTGGGGAGGGAGCCAGGGGGAGGGGCTAACTCCAGGACAATCACGCTGTTCTGTAGCCCTACTGTGTTCACCTGTGTTCCAAAAAATAATTCGCCAGCGGCATGATTCATTATGATTTAGGTTTCGGGGGCAGCACGGTATGAGCGAAGAAAAAAAACGGGTCGCGGGACGCTACGAACTGGGCGAACTGATCGGGCGCGGCGGGATGGGCGACGTGTTCAAGGGCACGGATACGGTCAGCGGCGAAACGGTCGCTATCAAGCTGCTGCACGACAGCATCATTCAGGATAACCCCGATATTGTGGACCGGTTCCGGCGCGAAGGCGAAATGCTGCGCAAACTGGACCATCCCAATATTGTGAACCTGCTCGACGCGCTGGAAGAAGGCGACCAGCATTATCTGGTAATGGAATACGTGGGCGGCGGATCGCTGCGCGATCTGATGGATGACCAATCGCACCTGCCCGTCGTTGGCGTGCTCAACCTGGCGCTGGACCTGGCCGACGCGCTCACCCGCGCCCACCGCCTGAACATCATTCACCGCGATATCAAGCCCGATAACGTGCTGCTGAAGGACAATAACAGCAAACCGCTGCTAACCGATTTTGGCGTGGCGCACATGGGCGACCGCACCCGGCTCACGGCAACCGGCTCGGTGATCGGGACGTATGCCTATCTCAGCCCGGAAGCGTGTAACGGCCTGCCGTTGGACGAACGGACCGATATCTGGTCATTGGGCGTGATGATGTACGAGATGCTGGCCGGGCGGCTGCCCTTCCAGGAAACCGGCACCGCCGCGATCCTGACCGCGATCCTGAGCAAGCCCGCCCCCGATCTCAAGCGGCTGCGCCCCTCCGCGCCGGATGCCCTGGTGGACCTGATCTACAAAATGCTGGAAAAGGACCGCGAACGCCGGATTTCCAGCGTGCGGCTGGTCGGCGCGGAACTGGAAGCCATCATTCGCAGCCTGGATACCCCCTGGCGGCGTATCGCGCTCGGCGACGAGCACCCGTCCGGCGAATCGCGGTTCGCCACACCGTCCGATTCCCCGGAAACCAGCAACGACGTTCCGGCCATGATCCGCAGCGACGACAGCGGCCATACACACGGCTTTTCGCTCTATCCCGCCGTACCGCCAAAACCGTCCCTGGTCCCGCCGGAACAGCGGTACACGCCCGGCGGCACGCCGCTCACCCACATTACGGGCGAATTTGTCGCCAATCCCACGAATTTTAAGTGGTTGGCGCTGCTGCTGATGGTGGCGATCTCCGCGTGCGCGTGCGTTTTCGTCATCGCCGTGATCGCCAGCTCCGACAGGTCCTCAAATAAGGACCAACCGCTCGGATCGCCGCCGCCCGATCTCTCGATTGAAGTGGAGCCGGTCGAAGACGATTACTACATGGTGCTGGTGGCCGACCTGGAAGCGCTGCCCGGCGCGTCCCCGCGCGATGTAAGCCGCTTCGTCGTGGATGATCTGCAACAGCGGTTCGAGCAGGACGTGCCGTTTTCCAGTGTCGCGGTGCGCGCCTATCCCGCCATCATCACGACCGGCGAGGACGCGCGCAAAGTGGCCGAAAACAATAACGCCGCCGTGATCGTGTGGGGCAGTTATTCCGACGACCTGATCGACTTGAACATCCAGGTCGGCGCGACGGCGCGCGATTTTCCCTACATCGCGTTTGACCGGGGCACCCTGGAACAACTCGCCAACGGGCGCGTGCGGTTGACCGATCCGCGCCGCGAATCGGTGGCGATGGTGGTAGTCAGCGCGATCAACACGCTTATCATCGCGGACGGTGGGTTGGGAGAATTCGCGTTCTGGCAGGGTGTGATCGATACACTGGACGTACACGGCAGCGAGATCGTGGGCAGCGGTCCCGGCGCGCATCTGCACCGCGCCGTCACGCTTTTCACCCGCGACACCACCCAGGCTATCGACGCACTGGACGCCGCCATCGCCCGCGACAGCAGTGTCGCGATCCTGTATTTCTACCGGGGATCGGCCTATTTGCGGTTGGGCGATCTGGAGCGCAGCGCGACGGATTTTGAAACCGCCATCCGGTTAGGGCCGGATACCTGGATGCTGCCGGACATCCTCAATCCCCAGATTGAAGCCGAAAACGTGATGGCGATGCTCGACCGCTTTATCGAGGTGCGCCCGGACGACTGGTATACCTATCTGGTGCGCGGCATCGGCTATTATTACTACATCCCCAACGGGTACGCCCAGGCCGAAGCCGATCTGCTCAAAAGCATCGAGGTGGGCGCGCCGATCAGCTACCCGCACATGGGGCTGGTGATGCTCAAGCTGCACCAGGGCGATATCGCCGCCGTGCAAGAGTTGGCCGCGACGATCCTGGACCAGTTCGCAGACGCGGCCATCTCGCGGCGCATTATGCAGGCGATGGAAGGCGAGAACCAGGCCGATCCCGTCGGGGCCGTTTTTATCGGCGGCAATGACCTGATCGTGGGCCAGTACGCGGACTCGCGGGCGGCAGTAACCCCGGCGATTGAGGCGCAGTTCAACCAAACGATGATTCCCGGTTCGCTGGGCGAATCCAACGCGGAACTGGCCGATCTGTTCCTGATTCAAGGACTGGCGTTGTGCAACCAGAAAGACTATATCGCCGCCCACGAGTCGTTTGGACAGGCGATCAAGTTCGACCGCAACTTCGCGCTGGCGTATATGCTGCGCGGACAGATGCGCCGCTATGAAGCCAATGCCAGGGGCGCAGAAGCCGACTTCCAGGCCGCGCAGGATCACACCCCAGGAGCCGGGTTCGACCGCTGGCTGAGCGCCGGGATCGACGGTGACTGGACGTGTGAGAATTTCTTTGAGTATACGCTGCCAGCGGAATAATGGTCAGGAGTGATTAGTTTTTAGTTTTGGGTTTTTAGTGATTGGTTGGTGACGCCGGGAAGACTACAGGCTAACCTGATCGTGAGGTAGCCCCTCCCCCTGGCCCCATGCGCATTAAGTTAGGGGGGGAATTGACATTTTGGGCTGATAATCGTCGCCCGGTTAGCCTCACCCCCTGGCCCCCTCTCCATTGGAAACGTTTACCCTCGCTGGCGCTCGGCCAAACTATGGAGAGGGGGGAAACTGACAGCGGCGAACGTGCAAGTCCCCCTCTCTAGCTGGGTCCACGAATGACCTGTTGCTGACTTGGGATATGTGGCCCCGGCCCCGACGCAACCGCAGGTTGCGCCTCCATTCGAAATGGGGAGGGGGGGAGAAAACAAGCAGCGGCGAACG
>JAFGTJ010000279.1 GCA_016934195.1 Anaerolineae bacterium
CCGCTCGGCAGCGTCCACAACCCGACCGGCGGAATCCCGCGCTGGACCAGCAGCACCGCATCCCCACGCGGGATGATCGCGCCCACGCCAAGCGCTATCTCGGTGTAGTGAATCCAGTTGCAGCCGGGGCAGGTATCGCGCAGCCGTCCGCCGTCCTCTTGTTTGATCGTGGCCGTGCCGCATTGCGGACAGTAGTGTATATCCATGAAGTGATGATCTCCCCTCGAAGGTAATGTGTCCCGTGCGAGTGTAGCGCGGCCTATACCGCCTGACAAAATTGGCCTGATGCCAGCCCGGTCCCGGCCTGACACATAGGAAACGCAAGAAATTATTTGTATTACTTCAATTTCTTTTATCCTTTACACTGTTATGCTAATCTCTATATAAGAACGTGGACAAAATATGTCTCGTTGCGCGTTGAGTTATAGAGGACAGGTAAAACGCCATGAATACAAACCGGTTGGGTGGCCGGAAAGGCTACGCTAAAGTTTCACTATATCTGTTGCTCGTGATGGCCCTGTTCGTGCTCGCTGCCTGCGGCGATTCGGACTCGGATAAGGACAAAAACAACAAGGCCGAAGACATGGTGACAGTTGGCATTCTCAGCCCTGCCGCCGTGTTTGACGCCATGATCGACGGGTTCAAAACCGACATGGCCGAAAACGGTTATGTCGAAGGCGAAAACATCACGTATATCAGGAACGATCCGGCGCAGGAGATTGAAACCGCGCTGGATAATATGCTATCCGAGCACGAATTTGATCTCTTCCTGACGGCGGGAACCCCGGCCACGACTCTTGCCAAAAGCAAGCTCGAAGCCAGTGGTATCCCGGTAGTCTTCGCGCCGGTCAATGATCCCGTCGCCAGCGGATTAGTGGAATCCCTGGCTGCGCCCGGTGGCAACCTGACCGGCATCCAGCCGCCCAATACCACCGGCAAGGTGCTGGAATGGTTGCAGCGCATCGTACCGGACGCCAAACGGGTTTTTGTGCCAAATGATCCGACCGACGGCAGTTCGGTCCTGTCCGTCAACAATATGCAGGAACCGGCTGAAGCCCTGGGCTTTGAGCTGGTAGTGGTCGAAGCCAGCACCGAAGAGGAACTTGACGCGATTACCCAGGATTTCCCAGAAGATGTGGATGCCGTGTTTCTGCCGCGCGCCGGGTCCTTAACCAACCGGATTAGCGGTTTTGTTGAGACGGCAAACGCGCAGGGTATTCCCGTCCTTTATCCCGAAATCGGTGCGATTATTGACGATGGCGTGATGATCGGGTATGGGGCCAGCTATGCCGAGATGGGCACACAGGCAGCCCGGTTAGCCAGGGCCGTGTTGGAAGGGACGGAACCGGCCACTTTACCGGTCGAGGTAGCCGAATCCTTCCTGGCAATCAACCTGGATATCGCGGATACCATCGGCGTTGAAATCCCGGACAACATCCTGCGTTCGGCATACCAGCTTGTGCAATCCGGTTCCTGACCTGCCCCTGGCGGCTTGACGTCAGGCGATACATTCAAACCCCACCACTCCCAGGGTTTACCGGCTCGCGCCGCCAACCCTGGGGGTGGATCGCGCCGCCTCGACCGCCGCCAGCAGGTCCGCCCGCGTGGTGATATCGGCCAGGGTGTCCAGCCACGTTTTAAAATCCGGGCTGAGCAGGCGTAATTCCTCTACCGCCGGACCAATGGGGTCCGATCCGCCCGCGCCCGGCGATCCCTGGTAGCCGCCGTAAAACGCGAAATACGCCTGATTCAGTTTACGGATCACGTAACCGTGCCGCGCAAATTCGCGCCGCCGCGCCTCCATGTAGGTTTCCGCCGCCGCGATCCGGCCCTGCCACAGCAAAAAATCGACCTGCCGCCGCGTCCGGTCCAGTTCGCGCGCAAAGTCGAACGGTTCCGGCGTATCAGGGTCGCGGGCCGGTTCCGGTATCATATCAGGCACCGGGTCAGCGGGAGCGGGAGTCGCCAGGAACGAGGGATAGACGGGCGGCGGCAAATCGGGGTAGTAGCGGGCCATCACTTTTTGCGCGATCTCGTGTCCGGCGAAGGTGGCGACCGTCTCGTTGATGATGCGCGTTTCGGGCCGGACGCCGTATTCCCAGCCCAACGGGAAAAAGATCAGGTAGTGGTGTGACCATTCGTGAGCCGTGACCTCGAAGGCGCGGGCAGGGCGGGCCGTTTCGATGATCATGCTTGGGTACAGACTCAGCCCGCCCAACGGCACGATCAGCGAGGCGACGTCCAGTTCGGTATCAATCTCGGTTTCCAGCGCTTCGCGTTCTTCGACCGTGAGCGCGTTCAGGTTGAGGTCCACCGCGTAGGCGATCCGGTCGCGCGGTGAGACGATCAGGGCGGTTGGAATTTCGGTGAAGTGCATCGACACAGGCGGCATGACCTGTCCCAACACGTCAAATCCCTCGTCGGCCAGCACCGCCGATACCTGGGATTCGATGATGCTTTCGACCAGCGGTTGATCGGCGGCCAGTTGAGCGCGCAGCGCGTCCCGTTCGGCGCGCAGATCAGCCGTTGCCGCCGCCGGATCGTCTATATCGGGATCGGCGTAGGCGGCTTCGATGCGCGCTTCGATCTGCTGCGCGGCGGCGACCCGGTCCAGGTAGGCGATCACCAGGGCGTGTCCCTCGGTGTCATCCAGGTAGGACTGCACGCCGAACAATTCCTGCCGCGCCTTGTCCCACAGCGCGCCGACTTCCCACGTCACGTAATCGAACAGGTCATCGCGGGCCA